>NZ_VWWK01000454.1:0-916 GCF_011753035.1 Burkholderia sp. Ax-1720
GTCGGCGGCACTGCCCCCGGGCATGCCGAGCGGCATCCGGTAGGCGTTGGCCGGCACCAGCACGGGCCGCGAGGCGGCGCGGCGCAGCCGGTAGGCGAGCAGCACGGGCGGGTTCATGAGCCGGCCTCCTCGCGCGCCGCCGCCGGCGGTTCGGCCGCGAGCGTGAAGCGCGCATCGGGCGCGAAGGCGACGTCGCCGATCGCGTAATAGCCGTTCAGCGCCAGCGAGCAGACCACCGCGCGCGCCGGCGGCCCTTCCTGCTCGGCGGCGAGCAGCAGCGAGATCCACGGATCGCTGCCGAAGGCATGGCCGAAGCGCGCATGGCCGTCCGGCATCAGCGGCGTCTTGCCGAGCGTGGCCAGCATCGCGCGGCGCGACTGGGCGGGGAAGAAGGGGATCGCCGCGCGCAGCCCGGGCCGCTCGGCGCAGAAGCCGCGCAGGGTCCGGCCCAGCTGGACCACCGCGTTGGCCGGCGGCGCGGCGCCGGCGATCAGCGATTGGTGCGGACCGGGCCGGTCGACCTCGATCAGCAGGGTGGCCAGGCCGAAGCCCGAGGCGCCCCAGGCGGGGTTGCCGTGCCAGTAGGCATAGCCGTGCAGGTCCACGTCGAGCAGCTGCAGCAGCAGCGTGTGCGGGCCCGACACGGCGGCCTTGTCGAGCGCGCGGCGCAGCACGTAGCCCCAGCCGGCGCACTCGTAGGAGCAGGTGATCCAGTCGGGGCGGCGCGGCTGGGCTCCGGCCGCCGCCTCGACGAAGGCGCGATGCGGCGCCGAGCCGTTCATCAGCAGCATCGACAGGATGGTCGAGCTGATCACGTAGTCGTCGGCACGCGCGGCACCGGCGACCCGTTCACGCTCGGCCGCCGCCAACGCGCCGAGTTCGCGCGCGGTCCGCGCCAGCGGCCAGGCGCCGGAGG
>NZ_VWWK01000455.1:0-900 GCF_011753035.1 Burkholderia sp. Ax-1720
GCGCCGGGCCGCCCTCGCCGGCCCGCGCGCGGCTTACTGCGCCGGCGCGGCGGCCGGCGTGGCGAGCGGCTTGTCCTTGGCGACCACGTGCACCGTGATCAACGCGACCGCCGCCTCGCCGTCGTTGCGCACGCTGTGCGCCACGCCCGCCGGCACCACGAAGGCGCCGCCGGCATGCACCACCTGCTGCGGCTTGCCGGCCACCAGCAACGTCAGGTCGCCCGACTCGACGTAGCTGATCTCGTCGCCGTCGTGGGTATGCCAGCCGAGCACGCCGCGCGGCGCGACCGTCACGCGCGAGACCACCGCGTGGCGCCCCGGCACCGAGACGTCCTGCGTCAGGACCTCGGTGCGGCTGATGCCGGGCGCCTGCGCGAACGAGGCGGCCGAGGCCAGGAAAAACGATGCTGCCAGGGCAATGCGTATCGATGTTTTCATGTGGGGGTCCCGCGTGTGGATGGGCCGGCTCGGGCCGCCGCACATGGTACTGCGCCGGGCCGCGCCGCGCTCGCGATTTCCGCTGCCGCCGGATTACCGTTGCGTACACATCGATCGGGCCGGGCTTCCGGCTTACGTTCTTCATACAAGACGGCCCACGTCGAGCCTGCCCGTCGATTCCTCGGCGTCACCAAACCGATTTATCATTGCTCGCCAGAACCGGCTCGCAACGGGCGAGCGAGGCGCTGCCCACCCCGCCCGCCGAGGACTCCCTTTCGTTTCGTATGCTCATTACCGACACCGGCGCGACCCCGGTCGCGCCAGCGGAAGGCCTGCCGGCGCAGGCCGAATGCGGCGCCCTGCTGCGGCTCGCCTGCGCGCATTTCGGGGTCGACGCGGCGCTGGTCGTCGGCCCCGGCATCGACGGCCCGGCGGCGCTGGCGGCCGAGGGCGCCTGGCCGG
>NZ_VWWK01000456.1:0-802 GCF_011753035.1 Burkholderia sp. Ax-1720
TTGGTGGTGCTGCTGGTCGGCGCGCTGGCCGCGGCGGTGATGACCGAGCGCGGCACGCGGCTGGCCTGGCAGGCGGCCGTGGCGGTGCTGGGCGGGCGGCTCTCGGGCACGCTGGAAGGCGGTTCGCTGGCCGAGGGCGTGAGGATCTCGAAGCTGGCCTGGGTCACCCCCGGCGGCAAGGGCACCGAGGTGCGGATCGACCATGTGGAAGGGCGCTGGGCGCTCACGCGCGCGCCGCTGCGCTTCACGCTCGACTACCTGCGCGCCGGCACCATCGACGTGACGGTCGCGCCGTCGCCGCCCGATACCACGCCCACCACGCTGCCGCAGAACCTCGATCTTCCGCTGCAACTGACGCTGCGCGAGCTGCGCTTCGATACGCTGCGCATCCACGAGGCGGGCTCGACCACCGAGCTGACGAAGCTGCTCGCGCACGGGCAGAGCGATCGACGCCATCACGCGCTCACGCTGGAGCGGCTCGATACGCCGTTCGGCGCGCTGACGGCCGATGTGCGGCTCGACGGCGCGCGCCCGTTCGCGATCGCCGGCACGGCCGGTTATTCGGGCAAGGTGTCGAACGAGCAGGTTGACGCGCATGCCACGCTGTCGGGCTCGCTCGAGGCGCTGGTGCTCGACCTCGACGCTTCCGGCATGAAGCTGGCCGGGCGCGCCCATGTGGAGGCCGCGCCGTTCGGCGCGGTGCCGCTCACGCGCGCCACGCTGGCCTTCGATCACGTCAATCCGCGCGCGCTCGCGCCGGGCGCGCCGCAGGCCGAACTGGCGGTGCGCGCCGCGCTGGCGC
>NZ_VWWK01000457.1:0-881 GCF_011753035.1 Burkholderia sp. Ax-1720
CTGGCCGCCGCGCCGGGCCATACCGGGCCGCGCCAGGCGAAGGCGTCGCCCAGCGCGGACGGGAAGCGGTGCGAGGCCGGCACGTCCTGGCCCTCGGCGTCCACCAGCCGGCCGCCGGCGATGCCCACGCCGGGATTGACCAGCATGCGCGCGGCGGCGCGCGCGATCATCGCGGGCTGGGCGTGGGTATCGGGATGGGCCAGCAGCAGCAGGGCGCCGAGCGCCTCGCGCGCGGCGAGGTTGCAGGCGGCCGCGTAGCCGATGTTGACGGGCGAGCGGATCAAGAGCGCCCAGGGATGCCGGCTCTCGACCAGCTCGGCGGTACCGTCGCTCGAGGCGTTGTCGACCACGATCACCTGCCAGTCGCGATAGCGCGCGGCCATCGCCAGCATCGCGAGCTGGGCGTCGATGCGCTCGGCCGAATCGTGCGCGACGATCAGGATCGACAACGCCCGTCGGGCCAGCACATGTTCGTGCGGGGACGGGCGCGGCTCGGGCGAGGCGATCGGCTCGGCGTCGTGCAGGCCGATCATGGTGGGCTCCGGCGACGCTGCGCGGCCGGAATCGTCATCATGGCGCGCCCCCGGATAGCTGGCGGGGCGCTCGCCGCGGACGAGCGGCGGCATGACGGCGGCGGTAGGCGAGTTGGCCATAGAGAATCGGCAATTGTTGCAGGTGCGCGTGCAGCGCATAAAGCGTCGCGAGGCGCCAGTCGCCGGCGCTGGGCCGGGCGCGCAGGGTGGTATGCAGCAGCGCCGCGCCGAACAGCGCGAGCAGGCTCCAGGCGATGCCGGGCGCGGTGGCGAGCATCGCCGCGAACACCAGGGCGGCCACGCCGAGCGCCGCGCCCCAGGCGCGGTTGCGCTGCGGTGCGTAGCCGT
>NZ_VWWK01000458.1:0-803 GCF_011753035.1 Burkholderia sp. Ax-1720
TGCTGCCGGCGGCCACCTGGAAACGCCACCTGGCGCAGGCGCTGGCGGGCCTGAAACCGGCCGAGCTCGGCGCGGCGGTGCCCGGCGGCGACGCGCGGCTGCGCGCGCGGATCGCCGCCTGGCTCGGCGAGTATCGCGGCATCGCCTGCCGCGCCGAGGACGTGTTCATCACCGCCGGCATCCGCCATTCGCTCGACCTGGTGATGCGGGCGATCGAGGTGCGTGGGCGGCGCGTGGCGATCGAGGATCCCGGCTATCCGATGACGGAGCGGCTGGCCGCGCTGAACGGCGCCGCCGTCGCGCAGGTGCCGGTCGATCCGCAGGGGCTGGTGGTCGAGCGGCTGGCCGCGCTGCCGGGCATCGTGGCGGCCTGCGTGACGCCCGCGCACCAGTCGCCGCTGGGCGTGACGATGTCGGTTTCGCGGCGCCTGGAGCTACTCGACTGGGCGCGCCGCGAGCAGGCCTGGATCGTCGAGGACGACTACGACGGCGAGTTCAGCTACCAGGCTGCGCCGTTGCCGGCGCTGAAGGCGCTCGACCGGCACGATCGCGCGATCTATTGCGGCTCCTTCAACAAGACCCTGTTCGCGGGCTTGCGGCTCGGCTACGTGGTGGCGCCGGCGGCGTTGCGCGCGCCGCTCGAGGCCTTGCTCGCGGCGCTCGGGCGGCCGGTCGGCGTGATCGAGCAGCGCGCGCTGGCGGGCCTGATCGGCAACGGCGATTTCGCCCGGCACCTGCGGGCGAGCCGCCAGGCCTACCAGCAGCGGCGCGATGCCGTGCTGGAGCGGCTGGCGGCCGGCGCG
>NZ_VWWK01000459.1:0-872 GCF_011753035.1 Burkholderia sp. Ax-1720
ACCGGGGCATCGGCCTCGCGCGGCTGGTCGCCGTTGTGCTCGATCCAGCCGCCGCCCAGCGCGCGATACAGGTCCACCAGGTTGGTCCAGCGCGCGAGGCGCGCCGAGATCAGCGTGGTCTGTGCCGTGTACAGGTCCGTCTGCGCGGTCAGCACCGTCAGGTAGCTGTCCACGCCATTGCGGTAGCGCAGGTCCGACAGATCGTAGCGACGTTGCTGCGCCTGCTCGTTGCGCGCCAGCGCCGCGATCTCCTGGTCATACGTGCCGCGTGCCGCCAGCCCGTCCGACACTTCGCGGAACGCCGTCTGGATCGCCTTCTCGTAGTTCGCGATCTCGATGCGCTTCTGCACGTGCGCCAGGTCGAGGTTCGCGATGTTCGAGCCGCCCTCGAAGATCGGCAGGGCGATGTTCGGCGCGAACGACCAGGCCGCCGTGCCGGCCTTGAACAGGCCGCCCAGCGTCGGGCTCGCCGTGCCGAACGCGGCCGTCAACGAGATCTTCGGGAAGAAGGCCGCGCGGGCCGCCCCGATGTTCGCGTTGGCCGCCAGCAGCGTCTGCTCGGCTTCCATGATGTCGGGACGACGCGTCAGCAGGTCCGAAGGCAAGCCGGCCGGGATATCGGTCAGCAGGCTCTGCGAATCCAGCGGCAGGCCCGCCGGCAGATCGTCGGGCAGCGGCTCGCCGATCAGCAGCACCAGCGCGTTGACCGCTTGCGCACGGTCGCGCGCCTCGGACTGCTGGGCGGCCAGCGCCTGCTCGACCACCGTCTGCGCCTGGCGCAGGTCCAGTTCCGAGCCGGTGCCGTTGTCGAACTGCAGCTTGGTCAGGTTGTACGAATCCTGGGCCGTCTTCAGCGTGTCCTCGGTGACCTT
>NZ_VWWK01000460.1:0-696 GCF_011753035.1 Burkholderia sp. Ax-1720
TGCCGGAGCGCAGCGCCGCGCCGGCAATGGCGGCGCAGGCCCTGCTGCGCGCGGCGCGGCGCCTGGGCGGCACGCTCGAGATCGAGACGCGCAGCGCGCTGGGCATCGGCTCGCCGCTGACGGCCGAGCAGATCGGCGCGGCGCATGCGGTGCTGATCGCCGCCGACGACACGGCCGGCATCGACGAGGCGCGATTCGCCGGCAAGGCGATCCATCGCGTCTCGATCGAGCGGGCGATCCGCGAGGCCGACGAGTTGGTGGCGCGGATCGCGCACGCGGCGGCCGATGCGGGCGGCGCGGTGCCGGCCGCTTCGATGCGTGCGCAAGCAACCGATGCTTCGACACAGTCCGTCGCGAACACGGCCGCGCCGGCGCGTGCACTGAAGATCGTCGCGATCACCTCCTGCCCGACCGGCATCGCCCATACCTTCATGGCGGCCGAGGGGCTCGCGCAGGGCGCGCGCCAGCTCGGCCACGCGATCCACGTCGAGACGCAGGGCTCGGTGGGCGCGCAGAACCGGCTCAGCGAGGCGCAGATCGCCGACGCCGACCTGGTGGTGATCGCCGCCGATACGCAGGTCGACAAGTCGCGCTTCGCCGGCAAGCGGCTCTACGAGACCGGCACGAAGGGCGCGATCAGCGGCGGCGCCGCGCTGCTCGAACGCGCCATCGCCGAGGCGAGCCGCGACGCCGCCG
>NZ_VWWK01000461.1:0-829 GCF_011753035.1 Burkholderia sp. Ax-1720
GTGCCGCGAGCGCCGCCTCGGCGGCGGCCGCGGCCGAGGCGGCTTCGGATCCGCTCGGCGCGTTCCTGAAGGGCGGCGGCGCGGCGGGCGGCCATGCCGCGTCGGGCGTGGATACCTTCAGTGCCTCGGCGCCGCCGCTGCTGCCTTCGGCGCCGGCCGGCGGCGGTAATCACGGCAGTGGCAATGGTGGCGCGAGCGGTGGCGGGCAGGACAACGGCCTGCCGAGCGAGCCGCCGGCCGAATCGCCGACGCCCACGCCGGATACGCCGTCGACGGGTAGCGGCAACGGGCAATAAGCGAATGCCGCGAATGGCTTCCCCGTCACGATGAACTGATGGCCTGGTCGCGGCCTGACTGGCTTTGGAAAAGCGATCAGAGAGTCCGGACCCTAATCAATCAGACGTATCCAAATTTCATGATTTGAGTCGGTTGGGTCAACAACTTGGCAGTTGTTGACAGCTATCTTTCGTTGCTTCGATAAGCTCGCGTCCAATAACCACCGCAATGGACGCAGGCCACGTCGAAGAGCATGAACAAGAATGCACATCGCCTGGTGTATTCCAGGCTTCGGGGTATGGTGGTGGCCGTCGCCGAGACGACCACGGCCGAGGGCAAATCCGCAAGCGGCGAGGCGCGGCGGGTCAAGCGATCGTCAGGCATGCGTGCTGCCTCGGTGCTGGCCGCCTCGGCTGTGGCCGGCGCTCTGTCGACGCCGGTCCAGGCGCAAATAGTCGGGGCCGGGCCGAGCGCGCCGGCGGTGATCCAGACGCCGAACGGGCTGCCGCAAGTCAATATCAACAAGCCAGGCGGCAGCGGTGTGTCGGTCAAC
>NZ_VWWK01000462.1:0-825 GCF_011753035.1 Burkholderia sp. Ax-1720
CTGTTCGGCGCGACGCGCCTGGCGCGCCGCCATGCCGGCGCCGAGGCGGCCAGCCTGACCGACTACGGCGACCCGCGCGTGCGCGAGCAGCTCGCCACCTACCTGCGCCGTTCGCGCGGCGCGCGCTGCGAGGCCGACGAGCTGGTGCTGACCACCGGCACGCATCAATCGCTCGACCTGCTGTTCCGGCTGCTGCTCGACGAGGGCCGCACGCATGCCACCGAGGATCCCGGCTTCCCCGCCTCGGCGCGGCTCGCGCGGCTGGCCGGCGCGCGCCTGCACGCGATCGAGGTCGATCGCGAGGGCCTGCGCGTGGACACGCTGCCGGCCGGCCTGAGCACGCTCTACTGCACGCCGAACCATCAGTTCCCGCTCGGCGTGCCGCTCTCGGCGCCACGTCGCGCGGCCCTGCTGGCGCGCGCCGCCGCCGACGGCTTCGTGATCCTCGAGGACGACTACGACTGCGAGTTCCATCACGGCGCCGCGCCCGCGCCCTGCCTGCAGTCGGAGGACCGCGACGGCCGGGTGGTCTATCTCGGCTCGGTCGCCAAGCTGCTGGCGCCGGCGCTGCGCATCGGCTACGTGGTCGCGCCGCCCTGGCTGCGCGAGAGCCTGGTCAAGGCCAAGACGGTCGTGGACCGGCAGACCTCGGCGCACGCGCAGAACGCGCTGTTGCCGCTGCTGGCGAGCGGCGATTTCGCCACCCACCTGCGCCGCATGCGGCGCGAATACGGCCAGCGCCGCGCCCGCCTGCTGGCGGCGATGCGCGGCCCGCTGGCGCGCTGGCTGGCGCCCTGGGCCACCACCTGCGGCCTGCACCTGGCC
>NZ_VWWK01000463.1:0-820 GCF_011753035.1 Burkholderia sp. Ax-1720
GACCGCCGCCGGCCACGTCTGCATCTCGCTGGCGGCGCTCGCCGAGCGCTACGACACCACGCTCGAGGCGGTGCGCGCCGAGCTGGCCGCCAGCGGCGTGGCCGCCTTCGGCCGCGCGCCGCGCGGCGCCGATTGCCCGCTGGTGGTGGATGGGGAAGGGCGGCTTTATCTCGCGCGCTATTACGACTACGAGACGCGCCTGGCCGATGCGCTGGTGATGCACGCGGGCGCGGCCTCGCAAGTGGATGCGGCCGCGCTCTCGCCTGTCGCGCTGCGGGCAAGCCTCGACCGCTTCTTCGCGGCGCCGCGCGCCGGCGAGATCGACTGGCAGCGCGTCGCGGCCCTGGTCGCGCTGGGCGGGCGGGTGACGATCGTCAGCGGCGGTCCCGGCACCGGCAAGACCACCACCGTGGTGGGCGTGATCGCCTGCCTGGTGGAGATGCAGCCGACGCTGCGGATCGCGCTGGCCGCGCCGACCGGCAAGGCCGCGCAGCGCATGCAGGAGGCCCTGCATGCGCGCGCCTCGGGCCTGCCGCCGGAACTCGCGGCGCGCCTGCCGCAAACCTCCTACACGCTGCATCGCCTGCTCGGCTGGCTGCCGGGCGGGCGCTTCCGCCATCACCGCGACAATCCGCTGCCTTACGAGCTGGTGGTGGTCGACGAGGCCTCGATGATCGACGTCGCGCTCGCCGCGCACCTGCTCGACGCGCTGGCGCCGGGCGCGCGGCTGGTGCTGCTCGGCGACAAGGACCAGCTCGCCGCCGTCGAGGCCGGCGCCGTGTTCGCCGAGCTGAGCGCGCGGCCGGCCTTCAGCGCGGCG
>NZ_VWWK01000045.1:0-42855 GCF_011753035.1 Burkholderia sp. Ax-1720
TCTCCAGCACGCGCACCCGCCGGTGCCGGCTGCCGGGCCAGGCGCTGGCGCCATAGGCGTCAAGCGCGCCGGCCCAGTCCTCGCGCCGCTCGCAGGCATTGCCGATCTGGTGCAGCAGCTTCGCGCGCCGCGTCGCCAGCCAGGCCTGCGCGCAGTCGATCGCGTTCACGTGGCGGGTCAGCTCGTCGTGGGGCCGGTCCTCGGGCCAGGCGCCGAGCGCCTCGCGGCACAGGAACAAGGCCAGGTAGACATCGACGTCGGCGCGCTGCTGGAAGGCGCGCGAGGACGGCTCGAAGGCCACCGTCTCGTACTGGAACACGCCCAGGTCGGCCAGCACGAATTCGGACCAGTCCTGGTGCAGGTTGCCGAAGAACATCAGCCGCAGCCGGTCGCACAATGCGTCGATCCGAACCTCGAACACGCGATCGCCGGTGGCCGGCAGCCAGGCCTCGAAGGGCTGCTCGGCCTCGTGTTGCTCGCGCAGCGCCTCCAGCCAGTCGCCCTTGCGCGCGCCCCTGGGCGCCGGGAAGCGCTGCGCCAGCTCGGGCCGCGTGGCCAGCGCGAATACGCCGTCGAGCGTCAGCGGCGGCGCCGCGTCGAGCCAGCCCAGCATCACCAGCGGCTCGGCCGCCGCCGCGGTCGCGCCGATCTCCTGGTAATTCAGCTTGCTCTGGCGGAAATACGGCCCGCTGCGCATCAGCATGCGCACCAGCAGCGCGCGCGAGGGGCGCGGCAAGGCCGCGAAATCGCGCAGGAAGGCGCGCTCGGCGATGTCGAACAGGTCGTCGTAGCGTTCGGCGAGCCAGCCGAGCGCACGCTCGAAGTTGTCGAGGTAGTAGAACGCGTAAGGCGGTGGAGAGGCGACGGCGGATGACACGGAATGGCTTGGGGCAGGTCCTTGGGAGCGCGTGCCGTTCGACGGGGGTCGGATCTGGATAGCGGATCGGCCGCCCCGAACGGCGTGGCGCGCCCGCCATGATGACACGGGAACGCGCCGCGCATGGACCAGCCTGGCGGGACGGTCGCCGCCGAGGGGACGTGGCGCGGAAATGCGCCCGAGCGCACGAACCGACACGAGATTTATACATTCCGTCACATCGCGTACGCCGCGATGCGGTTAAATGCGTGGTACATGCCAAATCAGAACGAATCTCGCCCGCGTCATGGATGACTCCCGTCGCAACCTGCTCGGCGCCGCCGTCGGCGGCTGGCTCACGGCCATGCTGCCCGGCGCGCGGGCCCAGGAGCCGTCCGCCCCGGCCGCGCCGCCGGCCGGCGCCCCGCGCCTCTTGCCCGACGAGGCGATCCGTCTGTGGCCCGGCAACCCGCCCGACGCGCTGCCCGGCGCGGTGTTTGACGGCGAGCAGGTGGTTCGTCACGGCGCCGTGACGGGCGTGGTCGCGCCGCGCCTGCATGTCTACCGCCCGGCCACGCCGAACGGCGCCGCCGCGCTGGTGATCGCCGGCGGCGGCTACGAACGCGTCGAGCTGGCCCATGAAAGCGGCCCCGTGTGCCGCTGGCTCGCCTCGCGCGGCGTGATCGCCTTCGAGCTGGTGTACCGCCTGCCCGAGCAGGGCTGGGTGCGCACCGCGCCGCTGCAGGACGGCCAGCGCGCGATGCGCGTGATTCGTTCGCGCGCGCAGCGCGACGGCTTCGATCCGAACCGGATCGCGATCCTGGGTTTTTCGGCGGGCGGCCATCTGGCCGGGATGACCGCCTTCGACCCGAACGCGCGCCGTTATCCGGAAGCCGACGGCATCGACCGCCTGTCGGCGCGTCCCAACCTCGCCGCCCTGCTCTATCCGGTGCTGACGCTGCTGCCGCCCTTCGACCGCACGCGCTCGCACCGCCACCTGCTCGGCGACACGCCGCTGCCGGGCACCGCCGAATCGCTCTCGCCGGTGCTGCGGATCGACGCCAACGCGCCCAGGACCTTCCTCGCGCAAGCCGTCGACGATCCGGTGGTGCCGGTCGACAACGTGCTGCTGGCCCACACCGCCCTGCGCAACGCACGCGTGCCGGCGGCCCTGCACGTCTACCAGACCGGCGGCCACGGCTGGGCGCTCGGCACGCCCGACAGCGAGCCGGCCTCGTGGCCGGGGCTGTTCGAGCGCTGGGCGCGCACCTGTCGCTGGTTCGGCTGAGCGCGGCTTTCGCGGACAACCCGAGCCCGGCGCCAAGCCCCGGCATGCCTCGCCGTGGCACGCCCCGAAGCGCGCGCAGCCGGCCCTTGGTTTCCCCGCCGGCCTCCGTTATGCTGTCCCCGTTTCGCCGCGGCCAGCCGCGCCGAATCGACCCGAAGCAGCAGTACAAAGCAGCAACACAAAACCAGACGAATCCCCATAAACGAACGACGAATCGTGGAAGCCGGTGCGAATCCGGCGCGGTCGCGCCACTGTGACCGTTCGCGTCGGCCTTGCGCCCGCGCGACGGAAGCCAGACCTCCCTTCGTCGTGAAGATCGGACCGCTCGGGGCGCGCAACCCCGTGGAGCCACCATGACAACCAACCCGACCGCGCGCCGGCCAGGCCGGCCTTCGCGCCCGCGAAACCGGGCGCCCAACGTGCGCCCGATCCCCGGCATCGCCATGCCGCCCGCCGCCTCGCGCGCCCTCGCCGCCTGCCTGCTCGCCGGCCTGGGCAGCGGCGCCTCGGCCCAGAGCCTGTCCCTCTACGGCGAGCTCGACAGCGGCCTGGCCTACCTCAGCAACGTCGGCGGCCATGCGCAGTACCTCGCCACCTCCGGCCTGATCGACGGCAGCTACTGGGGCCTGCAGGGCAGCGAGGATCTCGGCGGCGGCGCCAAGGCGCTGTTCCGGCTGGAGCGCGGCTTCACCGTCACCGCCGGCAGCCAGTTGAACGATCACCCGAGCTATGTCGGCCTGCAATCGGATCGACTCGGCACGCTCACGCTCGGCCATCAATACGACCTGATCCACGACTACGCCGCGCCGTTCACGCTGACCGGCGGCACGGGCGGCACCGCCTTCGCCCATCCCTTCGACAACGACAACGCCAACAACACCTACCTGGCCGCCAACGCGGTGAAATACGCCAGCGCCAGCTACGGCGGCCTCAGCTTCGGCGGCCTCTATGCGCTGTCGAACGGCGCCGGCCGCTTCGCACGGAACCGCGCCTACGGGATCGCCGCGAACTACACGCACGAGGCCCTCAGCGCCGGCGTGGCCTGGATGCACCACGACGGGCGCGGCCTCGCCGCCGGCGGCGCCTACGATCCGGCCAGCCTGCCGGGCGAGGACGGCACGCCGGCCCCGCTCGGCGCGCA
The DNA here is from genome assembly GCF_011753035.1 of Burkholderia sp. Ax-1720. Taxonomy (NCBI): domain Bacteria; kingdom Pseudomonadati; phylum Pseudomonadota; class Betaproteobacteria; order Burkholderiales; family Burkholderiaceae; genus Burkholderia; species Burkholderia sp. Ax-1720. Next base: position 3,286 of record NZ_VWWK01000045.1, read on the forward strand.
GCGCCAGGACATCGTCGCGGCCGGCGCCAGCTACGCGATCGGCCAGGTGACGCTGGGCGCCGCCTGGTCGCGGGCGATCTACACGGGAGTGTCGAACACCGACAGCGGCATTGCGCTGCCCTCGATGGCGTTCTCGAACTACGAGGTCAATGCGGTCTGGCAGGCAACGGCCGCGCTCGCGCTGGCGGGCATGCTCACCTACACGCACGGCAATGCCGCGCACTGGCAGCAAGGCGCCGCGCAGGCCGTCTACCAGTTCTCGAAGCGCACCGACGTGTATGCCGAGACGCTGCTGCAACGCGCCTCGTCGGGCGCGCTGGCGGTGATCAACAGCGCCGATCCGTCGAGCGGGCGCAGCCAGTTGCTGGTCGCCGGCGGCATCCGCCATCGCTTCTGATCGCGGGGCGCCGCGCGGGAGGCGCGCAACAGGCGGGCGCCGCGCCGCGCTTCAGCCCTGCGGCCGCGCGCGCTTCTTCAGCAGATAGGTATCCATGATCCAGCCGTGGCGCGCGCGCGCCTCGGCCCGCACGCGCACGATCTCCCGCTTGACCTCGGCGAGACGCCCCGCCACCAGGATCTCGTCGGGCGTGCCCACGTAGGCGCCCCAGTAGATGTCGACATCGTCCTCGACGCGCTCGAAGGCGTTGTGCGCATCGAGCATCACCACCACGCTGTCGACCGCCTCGGGCAGGCGCGCGCCGAGCCCGCGGCCGTTGACGATCTCGACCGCGCGGCCGATCTCGTTGAGCGCGATGCGGTGCCGCGCGGCCAGCGCCTGCACGCTGCTGATGCCGGGAATCACCTCGTGCTCGAAGTCGTGGCGGCCGCCGGCGGCGATCGCGGCGACGATGCGCATGGTGCTGTCGTAGAGCGCGGGATCGCCCCAAACCAGGAAGGCGCCGCATTCGCCGTCGCGCAGCTCCTCGCCGATCAGGCGCTCGAACACCTGCTGCTTGTCGCGGTTCAGTTGCTCGACCGCGCCCACGTAGCTGTCGCCATCCGGGCCGCGCTCGGGGCTGGCCGCCTCGACGATGCGCCAGGGCCGCTGGCCGGCGTGGCGCTCGATGATCTCGCGCCGCAGGACGATCAGCTTCTCCTTGACCGCGCCCTTGTCCATCACGAAGAACACGTCGGCGCGCCGCAGCGCGTCGATGGCCTGCAGGGTCAGGTAGTCGGGATTGCCGGCGCCGATGCCGATGATGAGGACGTGTTTCACACGCGGCTCCAGGAGGTCGAAAAACGGGAAACGCGCAGTCTACCCGCTTTGGCGGCGCGGCTGGCAGGCCGGCAGGGCCGGCGGGCGATGCGCTCAGGCGCCGTCGAATTCGTCGGCCAGCAGCGCCCAGCGCTCGTGGTCGCGCCATTCGCCGTCGATGCGCAGGTAACGCGGCGAATAACCCTCGAGGCGAAACCCGAGCCGCCTGACCAGCGCGATCGAGGCCGTATTGCCGGGCTGGATATTGGCTTCGAGGCGATGCAGGCCGGCTTCGCCGAAGGCGTGGCCGAGCACCTGCCGCAGTGCCTCGCGCATCAGCCCGCGCCCGGCGAAGGCCGCCATCCCGTAGTAGCCGAGATAGGCGTTGTGGAACGCGCCGCGCACGATCTCGCTCAGGTTGATCACGCCGACCACCTGCCGCGAGGCGCGCTCGCGCGCGACGAAGCCGAGCTGCGGCCCGCTCTCGCAGCGCGCGAACCAGGCGTCGAAGCCGGCCTGGTCGGTGAAGGAGGCGACCCAAGGCAGGTGATGGGCCTGGCTGGCGCGGTTGGCGGCAATCAGGTCGGCGGCATCGGCCGGCGTGACGCGATCGAGCAGGATCGGGTTCATGGTGGCGGGCGAAGTCGGAAAGCGAAGCGGCGCAGTATCGCCGACATCGGCGGGGCTGTCATCCACCGGCTGCGCGGCGGCGCGGGCGCCTCATGCCATTCCGGCATCAAGGCATGCCGATACGGCATCGGCAGGTGCGGCCGTCACGCTTATGATGCGGCGCTCCGATTCCCTCACCCCAGCAATCGAGCCCGACCGACTTCGATGAAACCGATCCGCCGCCTGCCTCGGCTGTTGCTCCCATCCCTTGCCGGCCTGCTGATCGGCGTCGCGCCCGCGCGGGCAACGCCTCGCCACGCGAATGCCGTCGGCGCCGACTCGCCGATCCATGCCGCCGCCTGGCTGGTGGTCGATGGCGAATCGGGCCGCGTCCTCGGGGAACACGATGCCGATGCCGAACGCCAACCCGCTTCGCTCACCAAGCTGATGACGGCCTATGTGGTGCTCGACGCGTTGCGGCGCGGCGCGCTGCGGCTCGACGAGACGCTGCGGGTGGATGGCGCCGATCTCGCCGATCTCGGCCAGGACGAGGCGCGCATGTACCTGGTGGCCGGCCGGAGCGTCACGGTCGAGGACCTGGTGGGCGGCCTGATCGTCGCCTCGGCCAACGACGCGGCGATGGTGCTGGCGCGCCGGGTGGGCGGCTCGCGCGCCGGTTTCGAGCAGAGGATGAACGACACCGCGCGGCGCCTGGGCATGACGCACACGCACTACACCACGCCCTCGGGCATCACCACGCCCGGCAACCACAGCACGGCACGCGATCTCGCCACGCTGGCGCGCCGCCTGACGGCCGATTTCCCGGTCTACTACCGCTACTCGGCGCGGCAGCAATTCGCCCATGGCAGCTTCCACAAGCGCAACAAGAACTGGCTGCTCGGCAGTGCGCCGGGCGTCGACGGGCTGAAGACGGGACATACGCAGGCGGCCGGCTACTGCATCGTCGCGACCGCGCGGCGCCGGCAGGCGGCACCGCCGATGGCGCGTCGCGTGTTCGCGGTGGTGCTCGGCGCGCCGAGCGCGTCGGCGCGGATCGACGCCGGGCGCCGCCTGCTCGACGAGGCCTATGCGCAGTCGCGTGACCTACCGGGCAAGGACGGCGTGGTGACGCAGCTAGTCAGGTAGGCATGGCTCGGTGGTGGGTTCCGACGGGCGAGCAAGGATTCGCGGGTCTTAGGGCGCGAGCCCGACGCGATGGCATTGGTCCCGCTCAGGCGCCCTTGCGGCCGAGCTTCACGGCCACGCCGGCAATCGATTGCCGATCGCGCGGCGCCACGAAATCGCGCGGCCCCGCGCCGGCCAGTTCGAAATAGACCTGCGCGCCGGCCCGCAGGTCGACGATCCGGAACGCGCCCCAGGGATTGAGGATGATCGCGTGCGAGATCAGCGCGAGGCGGCGGGAGCCGTCGCGATAGGCCAGGGTCGCCGCATCCCGCAGCCCGGGCAGGCTCCAGCTGGTCAGGCCGGCGCGCGCCATCGCCATCAGGATCGCCTCGCGCGCCGCCTCGGCCGTATCGGGCAGCGGCCGGATGCGGGCCAGTTCGGTGCGCAGCCGGCCGAGCCGCTCCCGCGTCTCCTCGCGGCGCAGCGGATCGATACCGCCGCGCGAGCGTTTGCCGTCGACGCCCAGCGTCCTGAGCCCGGCGATCGGCGCGTCGGCGGCGCCCGGGGACGCCGCTGACGGCCCGACCGAAGCGGGGCGCGCGCCGGCCGGGCCCTCACGGGCCGGCAGCGCGAAATCGGGCAGCACGGAATGGGATGGGATGCGGGTCATCGTCTGGATGGCGGGCCGGGCCGCGCGCGGGCCGCCAAAGCGGCACCACGCGCCTGCCCTGCTATATACCGCCGATCGGCCGGCGGCCGGCGCCCTCATCCGAACCCGCGTCGGACGGGGCGAAGCGGCGCGAGCCGCTCAGTAGACCAACTGGGTGCGCAACTCGCGCTTGACCGCCAGCGCGAACTTGCGGAACGCCGGGTAATCGGCCGGGGTGATCAGCGGGCCCGAAGGCTTCAGCAGCAGGTCCCGCGTGACCGTCACGACCGCGCCGTCGCTGCCGTCGTGACGATAGCTGGCCCGGTAGCTGCCCAGCGGCGAATCGATCGCCACCGGCTTGGGCAGGCGCGGAACCCGCACGCCGGGCGCCAAGGTGACGATGGTGGTCTCCACCACATGCCTTGCCGCCATCGCGATCGAGGTTTGCCGCGTCTCCAGCCCCGCGGCGTCGAAGGTCGAGGCGATGCCGTTGATACTGCCCAGCCCCACCGGCACCGGGATCGCACCCGGCCCCGGCAGCAGCGCGTACTCGGGCAGGCGGAACTCCGAGCCATAGACGAAGGGCTTGCCGAGATCGCGCACGTCGGCGTAGTGATAGGTGCCGGTGCCGTCCTGCCCCGTGAGGGCGAGGATGCGCTCCGCGACCTGGGCCTCCATGCCCGGCGGCAGCGAGGCGAACACGCTGCGCGCGTTGAGGTCGAAGATGCCTTCGTTGTCGATCTGCCCGCTGCCCTGCAGCGTGCCGTCGGCCTCCATGGCGACGCGCCGGGTCACGCGCACCGTGTCGTGGGCCGGATCGCCGAGCGGCAGGGTGCGCAGGCTGCCCGCCTGCTTGTCGGTGCCGGCCAGCAGACCGCGCTTGCCGAGTTCGGAGGACGGCAGCACGCCGAAGCGCGCCAGCATGGCGGTCGAATCGACATACAGGTCGAACTCGGGGAGATAGGTGATGGCGTGGTCGAACACGCCGAGCGGCAGCGCGACCTTCGGTACCCAGTAGGTGTTGCCGCTATTGACCAGCACCGGCTGGCTGGCGATACCCTTGGCGGCCAGCAGGGCCTCGAGCAGGGTCACGTGGTCCTTGCAATCGCCGTAGGCGGCGGCCAGGATCGCATCGGCGTCGTGCGGCACCACGCCGCCCAGGCCGAGATAGAGCGCCACGTAGCGGATATGCGTGCTGACCCAGTCGTAGAGGATCTCGGCCTGGCGGCGCCGGTCGCTCACGCCTTCGGTCAGCGAATCGGCCAGGGCCCGCACCTTCGGCGTGACGGCCGCCTTCGGCATCGCGCGCTGCTGGTAGGCCGCGCCGATCGCGGCATAGTCGGCGAAGCTGGTGATCGCCACGCGCGGGCTGCGGTCGAGGCTGGCGGTGGAATACAGCTCCGGCGTGCGCGCCGGCTGCTTCGACAGCGACCAGCGCCAGACCTGGATGCCCGCCTCGCCGGGCTGGCGGCCGCCCGGCAGGTCGACCGCGTCTGCCTGCAGCGGCATCGCCGCCGGCGCGCGCACCGTCAGCTGCATCGATTCGCGCGGGACGTCGTCGCTGAACTGCTCGAGCGCCGAGAACTGCCCGGGGAACAGCGGCGTCTTCTGGGTGAGGCGGTAACGCAGCATCAGCTTCGCGCCGACCTCCACCGCCGGGAACACCACCACCTTGAGCCGCTGGTCGACGAACATCGGCGCGCGCGCGCTGGCCGGGCTCTGCTGCTCGCGGATCTGGTCCGGCGTCACGTCGATGCGGCGGCCGTCCCGGGTCAGCGTGTAGGCCTCGACGATCTCGAGCGCCTGCAGCGAGGTGCTGTAGCCCAGCGAGGATTCGCCGCCCTCGCGCACGCCCTGCTCGGTGTCGATGCGATCGAGTTCGGCGACGTCCTTGGTATAGCTGCCGTCGGCATGCACGTCGTAGACGATGTCGTTCGACAGGACGGTGGAATTGGCGCGGTATTCGGCGGCATGCACGGCCAGGCATGACGTCGAGAGGATCAGCGAGGCGAGCGGCATCGCGATCCCGTAGCGAGTGAATCGTGTCATTGTTGTGGTCAGTCCGGTTGCGCCGATGCTGTTCCGATTGATTCGTCTGCATGACGAATCAATCGGAACAGCATCGGATCGGTTGAGAAGCCATCGCGCGACGGCTCCGCGGGCGGGCCGGCAAGCCGCCGGCCCAGCGCCCCGGCGATGCTAGCAAATCGTGCCGCCGCGCTCAAGCCATGCGCCTCTGCCATAATCGCGCACCAGGACCACCCACCCCGCGCGCCCATGAGCTCCCCCGCCTCCGCCCCGCCCCTCGCGCTGCCGCCGATCCATTGCCTGCAGCACGACGACCTGCCGTGGCTGCCGATGGCCGACGCGCTGCCCGGCCTCGCCATCAAGTACCTGCATATCGATGTCGCCCGCGACGAGCTGAGCGTGCTGCTGCGCATGCCGGTCGGCACCACGCTGCCGCGCCATCGCCACGAAGGCACGGTGTTCGTCTACACGCTGGAAGGGGAATGGCGCTACCGCGAATACGACTGGGTGGCGCGCGCCGGCAGCACGGTGCTGGAGCCGGCCGGTTCGGTGCACACGCCCGAGACGCTGGCCTCGCCGAGCGGCGACGTGATCACCTTCAACGTGATGCGCGGCGACCTGGTGCTGCTCGACGAGGCGGGCCACGACGTGGCGCGCGAGAACTGCCGGGTCGCGCTGCTGCGGCAGCGGCGGCATGCGCGCGGCGCGCCGTCGGCGGCGATGCCTTTCGTCACGCGCTGAACCCGGCGCGCGGGCCCGGCCGGCCCGCCCCGCCGGGAAGCGGTCGACCCGCCGCCGGCTAGTTCTTGCCGTCCGGCGCCGTGTCGATCGCGCTGTCCGAACGCACCAGCGTGCGCAACTGGAACTTCTGGATCTTGCCGGTGGAAGTCTTCGGCAATTCGCCGAAGCGCACCGCCTTGGGCATCTTGTAGCCGGCCAGCAGGCTCCGGCAATGCGCGAGGATCTCGGCCTCGCTCGCCTGCATGCCCTCGCGCAGCTCGACGAAGGCGCAGGGCACCTCGCCCCACTTCGGATCGGGCAGCGCCACCACGGCGGCCACCGCGACGGCCGGATGCCGGTACAGCGCATCCTCCACCTCGATGCTCGAGATGTTCTCGCCGCCCGAGATGATGATGTCCTTGCGGCGATCCTTGATGCGGATATAGCCGTCCGGTGTCAGCACGCCGAGATCGCCGGTATGGAACCAGCCGCCCGCGAAGGCCTCGTCGGTGGCGCGCGGGTTCTTCAGGTAACCCTTCATGCAGATGTTGCCGCGGAACATGATCTCGCCGAGCGTCTCGCCGTCGGCCGGCACGCTCGCCATGGTGTCGGGGTCGAGCACGGTCGCACCGGCCTGCAGGTGGTAGCGCACGCCCTGGCGCGCGGTGCGCTGCGCGAGCTCCTCCTCGGGCAGCTCGGCCCAGTGCTGCTGGGTGGCGCACACGCTGGCCGGCCCGTAGATCTCGGTCAGCCCGTAGACATGCATCAGGTCGAAGCCGATCGACTTCATCTTGGCGATCACGGCCGGCGCGGGCGCGGCGCCCGCCACCTGGGCATGCACCCGGTGCTCGATGCCGGCGCGCCACTCGGCCGGCGCATTGGCCAGCGCGCCGTGCACGATCGGCGCGCCGCTGTAGTGGGTGACTCCCTCGCGGCGGATCAGCTCGAACACGGTGCGCGGATCGAACTTGCGCAGGCAGACGTTGACGCCGGCGCGCGCCGCGATCGCCCAGGGGAAGCACCAGCCGTTGCAGTGGAACATCGGCAGCGTCCACAGGTAGACGGCGTGCTTGGGCATGTCCCATTCGAGCAGGTTGGAGATCGCCGCCAGGTAGGCGCCGCGATGGTGATAGACCACGCCCTTCGGGTCGCCGGTGGTGCCCGAGGTGTAGTTCAGCGCGATCGCCTGCCATTCGTCGGCGGGCGGCGCCCAGGGCGTGTCGGGGTCGCCGCCGGCGAGGAAGGCGTCGTAGTCGGTGGCGCCGCCGAAGCTGGCGGGATCGGCCGGCATCGCGTCGGCCACGCAGACGATGCGCAGCCCCGGCAGTTCCTCGGCCGCGCGCCGCGCCACCTCGGCGTATTCGGTATCGACGATCAGCAGCTTCGCCTCGCCATGGCGCAGCATGAACAGCACCGAGGCGGCGTCGAGCCGCGTGTTGATCGCGTTGAGCACGGCGCCCGCCATCGGCACGCCGAAGTGCGCGTCGAGCATCGGCGGAATGTTCGGCAGCATCGCCGCCACCGTGTCGCCAGGCGCGATGCCGGCCTCCTTCAGCGCGCCGGCCAGGCGCCGCGCGCGGGCATAGGCCTCGCGCCAGGTGTAGCGCTGCTCGCCATGCACCACCGCGAGCCGATCGCCATACACCTCCGCCGCGCGCGCGATGAAATCGGTCGGCGTGAGCGGCACGTAGTTGGCCTCGCGCCGCTCCAGTCCCGTCTCGAACAACTGCGTCATGTGCTGTCTCCCGCGGGCGCGCCCGCTCGTTATTGGCGATATCGATCCGATCGTAATTGCGCTAGGCTACTCGGCGCATTGTGAGCCGTCTGTCATCGAAACGACAGACTCGCCCGTCGCGAACCCGCGTTATCCCTAAGCTCGCTAACCCTGTCCATGTCCGACGCCGCTTCCGACGCCGTTTCCGCCACCCTGCCGGCCCTCGCCGAGACGGCTTCGCCGGCCACCGCCGATGCCGATTTCAATGATGCGGCGGCGCCCGCCTGGCCCGAACGCATCACGCCCGAACTGCTGGCCACGCTGTTCGCGCGCTGCGGCTGGTTCCGCGCGCTGGCGCCCGAGCACCAGGCTCGCGTGCTGGCCGATGCGCGCGCCGAGCAGCGCGAGGCCGGCGACTGGGTGGCGCGCCGCAACGCGCCTTCCAGCGACTGGATCGGCGTGCACGACGGGCTGGTCAAGCTGTCGATCCACAACGCCTCGGGGCGCGGCTGCACGCTCTCGGGCGTGCCCTCGGGCGGCTGGTTCGGCGAGGGCAGCGTGATCAAGCGCGAGCTGCGCAAGTACGACGTGGTCGCGATCCGCCGCTCGCTGGTGCTGTTCGTGCCGGCCGACACCTTCCATGCCCTGCTCGACAGCAGCCTGCCCTTCACCGGCTTCGTGATCCGCCAGCTCAACAATCGCATGGGCGAATTCATCGCCTCGATCCAGAACGCGCGGCTGCTCGAGGTCGACGCGCGGGTGGCGCAGGCGCTCGCGCAATTGTTCAACCCCGATCTCTATCCCGATACCGGCCCGACCCTGCCGATCTCGCAGGAGGAACTCGGCATGCTGGTGGGCGTGTCGCGCCAGCGGGTCAACCAGGCGCTGCGCGAGCTGGAGCGGCTGGGCCTGCTGGCGCTCGCCTACAACCAGATCGCCGTGACCGACCTCGCGGGCCTGCGCGCGATCGGCACCGACCAGATCTGAGCACCGAAACCGGGCGAAATCCGAATTCCTGTGACGAATATCCGGCCATTTCTGACAATTCAGTCATTTTGGTGTCAGGAAAGCGTCCCGGCCACCTGACTATCATCCACTCCCAATCCTCGCCCCGCCCTTCGAGCCGCCCCCCTTCCTGCCTCCATGTGGATCGTCAATCTCGCGCTGCGCCGCCCGTACACGTTCATCGTGATGGCCATCATGATCCTGCTGGCGACGCCGCTCGCGCTGGTCAGGACCCCGACCGACGTGCTGCCGTCGATCGACATCCCGGTGATCAGCGTGATCTGGAGCTACAGCGGCTTCTCGGCGCGCGACATGGCCGAGCGCATCACCTCGGTCCATGAACGCACGCTGACCACCACCGTCAGCAATATCGAGCATCTCGAATCGCAGACGCTGCCCGGCATCGCGATCGTCAAGGTGTTCCTGCAGCCGGGCGCGAACACCCAGACCGCGATCGCGCAGACGGTGTCCTCGGCGCAGTCGATCGTGCGGCAGATGCCGCCCGGCGCCACCCCGCCCCTGGTGATCAGCTATTCGGCTTCCAGCATCCCGGTGCTGCAGCTGGGCCTGTCCAGTTCCTCGCTGAGCGAGGAGTCGCTGGCCGACATCGCGCAGAACTTCCTGCGCCCGCAACTGGTGACGGTGCGCGGCGTGCAGATCCCGGCGCCCTATGGGGGCCGCACGCGCGTGATCTCGGTCGACCTCGACATGCAGGCGCTGATGGCCAAGGGCCTGACGCCCTCCGACGTGGTCAACGCGGTGGGCGTGCAGAACCTGATCCTGCCGACCGGCACCGCCAAGATCGGGCCCACCGAGTACCGGGTCGGCACCAATGCCTCGCCCGACACGGTGGGCGAGCTGAACCGGCTGCCGATCCGCACCCAGAACGGCGCGACCATCTACCTGTCCGACGTGGCCCACGTGCGCGACGGCTTCACGCCGCAGACCAACGTGGTGCGCAAGGACGGCCAGCGCGGCGTGCTGATCTCGATCCTGAAGAACGGCGATGCCTCCACGCTGCAGGTGGTGGGCGCGCTCAAGGCGCTGCTGCCGAGCGTGGCGGCCACCCTGCCGGCGGACCTGAAGATCACCTCGCTGTTCGACCAGTCCGTGTTCGTGAAGGCCGCCGTGCAGGGCGTGATCCACGAGGCGCTGATCGCCGCGCTGCTGACCGCGATGATGATCCTGCTGTTCCTCGGCAACTGGCGCAGCACGCTGATCATCGCGGTATCGATCCCGCTGTCGATCTTCACCTCGATCCTGGTGCTCTCAGCGCTCGGCCAGACCATCAACATCATGACCCTGGGCGGTTTGGCGCTGGCGGTCGGGATCCTGGTGGACGACGCCACCGTGACCATCGAGAACATCGAGCGGCACCTGCACCTGGGCACCGGGCTGCGCGAGGCGATCCTCGACGGCGCCGGGGAGATCGCGGTGCCGGCGCTGGTGTCGACGCTGTGCATCTGCATCGTGTTCGTGCCGATGTTCTTCCTGACCGGCGTGGCGCGCTACCTGTTCGTGCCGCTGGCCGAGGCGGTGGTGTTCGCGATGCTGGCCTCCTACGTGCTGTCGCGCACCCTGGTGCCGACCCTGGCGATGCTGCTGTTCCGCCGCGCCGGCCCGCATCCGGGCGACACCGACCCGGCCCAGGCACGGCGCCCATCGCGTTTCGCGCGCATCCACCACGGCTTCGACCGCGCCTTCGAGCGCCTGCGCGCGGGCTACATCGTGCTGCTCGGCATGCTGATCGTGCGCCGCCGGGTGGCCGCGATCGCCTTCCTCGGCTTCTGCCTGCTGTCGACCGGGCTGATCTTCGCGCTCGGCCGCGACTTCTTCCCGAACGTCGATTCCGGCAACATCCGCCTGCACATGCGCGCCCAGACCGGCATCCGCATCGAGGAGACCGCGCGCCTGGCCGACCAGGTCGAGCAGGTGGTGCGCGAGGTGGTGCCGCCGGACCAGCTCGACACCATCGTCGACAACCTCGGCCTGCCCTCGAGCGGCATCAACCTGTCCTACAGCAACGCCGGCACGATCGGCACGCTCGACGGCGAGATCATGATCGCGCTGAAGGAAGGCCACCCGCCCGCGCATCGCTACATCGAGACGCTGCGCCGGATCCTGCCGCAGCGCTTCCCCGGCATCGAGTTCTTCTTCCAGCCGTCGGACATCGTCACGCAGATCCTCAACTTCGGGCAGCCGGCGGCGATCGACGTGCAGCTGCAGGGCAACGACGCGGTCTCCAACATGGCGATCGCCAGCCGCCTGCTCAAGCAGATCCGCACCGTGCCGGGCGCGGTCGACGCGCACATCCTGCAGCGCATCGACGAGCCGATGCTGACCGCCTACATGGACCGCACGCGCATGCAGCAACTGAACCTGTCGGCGCAGAACGTGGCGCAGAACGTGCTGATCTCGCTGGCCGGCACCTCGCAGACCACCCCGACCTTCTGGGTCAATCCGCAGACGGGCGTGCAGTACCCGCTGACGATCCAGACGCCGCAATACCAGATCCACTCGGTGGGCGACCTGCTCAGCACGCCGGTGGCGGCCACCGGCAACCTCGGCGCGCCCTACCAGCTGCTCGCCAACCTGGCCGACCTGCGCCGCAGCGTCGATCCGGCGGTGGTCACGCACTACAACATCCGGCCCGTCACCGATCTCTACGTCAGCGTCGACGGGCGCGACCTGGGCGCGGTGGCCTCCGACATCGACACGCTGGTCGGCAAGGCGCGCGCGACGCTGCCGCGCGGCACCAGCATCACGCTGCGCGGGCAGGTCGACACCATGCGCAGCTCCTACTTCGGCCTGGGCGCCGGGGTGGCGATGGCGATCGTGCTGGTCTACCTGCTGATCGTGGTGAACTTCCAGTCCTGGATCGACCCGCTGATCATCATCAGCGCGATGCCCGCGGCGCTGGCCGGGATCGCCTGGATGCTGTTCGTCACCGGCACCCACCTGAGCGTGCCGGCGCTGACCGGCGCGATCATGACGGTGGGCGTGGCGACCGCCAACTCGATCCTGGTGGTGGCCTTCGCGCGGCAGCGGCTCGATGCCGGCGTGCCGGCGCTGTCGGCCGCGCTGGAAGCGGGTGCCACGCGGATCCGCCCGGTCATGATGACGGCGCTGGCGATGATCATCGGCATGATCCCGATGGCGCTCGGGCTCGGCGAAGGCGCCGAGCAGAACGCGCCGCTGGGCCGCGCGGTGATCGGCGGCCTGCTGTTCGCCACCGTCTCGACGCTGTTTTTCGTGCCGCTCGTGTTCGCGGGCGTTCATCATCGCCTGGCGAAGCGGCGCGAGCATCGCGCCGAAGCGTCCTGACCCCTGGATTCGTATAGACCGGTTGAACTCATGGAAGACAAACGTCACAGCGCCGTCGGGCTCCACGTCGACGAATCCGGGCTCGACCTGCCCGCCCGCGCGCAGGTCCGCCGACGCACCCGGCTCGCCCTGGTGGTGGTGGCCGTGGTGCTGGCCGCGCTCGCGGCGCGCACCCTGGTGGCCGACTACCTGAACCGCGGCCGGCTCGACCGGCTGGCCGAGCAGAACGCGCGCCAGTACGTGAGCGTGGTCGAGCCCAGCCCCTCCAAGGGCGATACGCGCCTGGCCCTGCCGGGCACCCTGCGCGGCTACGTGGAGGCGCCGATCTACGCGCGCGCCAACGGCTACGTGAGCCGCTGGGACGTCGATATCGGCACGCGCGTGAAGGCCGGCCAGGTGCTGGCCGAGCTCGATACGCCCGAGGTCGACCAGGAATACGCGCAGGCCGTGGCGCAGCGCCAGCAGGTGCAGTCCTCGCTGGCCCTGGCCAAGACCTCCTTCGATCGCGCCCAGCAGTTGCGCCAGCGCGACGCGGTCTCGCAGCAGGAGCTCGACGATCGCCAGGGCGCGTACAACCAGGCGGTGGCGAACCTCTCGGCGGCCGACGCGAACGTGCGCCGCCTGACCGAGCTGAAGGGCTTCCAGAAGATCGTCGCGCCGGTGGACGGCGTGGTCACCCAGCGCAACATCGATATCGGCGACCTGGTCAATGCCGGCAACGGCGGCGCCGGGCGCGCGCTGTTCGTGGTGACCCAGGCCGACCGGCTGCGGCTCTACGTGCGCGTGCCGCAGACCTACGCGCAGCAGGTCAGGCTCGGCCAGCATGTGGCGGTCACGCAATCGGAGCTGCCGGGCCAGGCCTTCGACGGCACCGTCACGCATACCGCGCAGGCGATCGACGTGGCCACCCGCACGCTGCAGATCGAGATCACGCTGCCCAACGCCGACGGCCGGCTGCTGCCGGGTGCCTATGTGAAGGCCACCCTGCCGATGGCCGCGGTCGGCACCCTGACGATTCCCGCCAACACGCTGCTGTTCCGCGCCGAAGGGCCGACCGTGGCGGTGGTGGGCGCCGACGGCAAGGTCGCCCTGCATCCGGTGCAGATCGCGCGCACGCTCGGCAAGACGCTCGAGATCGACACCGGCGTGTCGCCGGGCGACCGCATCGTGCTGAATCCGAGCGATTCGCTCGCCACCGGCGACGTGGTGATCGCCAAGGCGGCCGCGCCGGAACAGGTCGCCGGCAAGGCGGCGGGCAAGCCGGCATCGAATCCGGCCGCGAATTCGGCTGTAACTCCAGCCGTAGATTCGGCCGCAACGCCGACCCCCGCATCGGCGGCATCGGCGTCGGCATCGGGCGCTTCCGCGCCGGGGGCCGGATCGTGAAGACGCCGCGCGCCTCGTCCGGGCCCCGCGCCGGTACCGCGACGCGCCGGCCGGCGGCCATCGGCCTCGCGCTGCCGGCGCTGGGCGCCGCCGCGCTGCTGGCCGGCTGCGCGGTCGGCCCCGATTACCACCGCCCCGAGGTCGAGACGCCGGCCGCCTGGCAGCAGCCGGCGGGCGACACCTATTGGCAGCGCGCGCGCCCCTCGCATGCCTCGCTCACGCCCGACTGGTGGCAGGCCTTCAAGGATCCGCTGCTCGACGAACTGGAAACGCGCGCGCTGGCGGCCAACCAGACGCTGGCCGCGGCCGCGGCCCATTACGCCCAGGCCAGGGCCACCCTGGCCTCGACCGCGTCGGCCCAGTTGCCCTCGGTCGGCCTGAACGCCGGCGCGAGCCGCGAGAAGATCTCGGCCGACCGCCCGCTCACCAACTATGCGCAGCGCAACCAGTCGACGGTCCAGAACGACACGCAGATCGGCGCGACGGCCAGCTACGAGCTGGACCTGTTCGGCCGCATCCGCCGCAACGTCGAGGCCGCGCGCGCCAGCACCGAGCAATCGGGCGACGACCTGGCCAATGCCCGCCTGGTGCTGACGGCCGACCTGGCCACCGCCTACCTGGCGCTGCGCGAGACCGATGCCGAGATCGACGTGCTGAACCGCTCGGTGGCGCTGCAGCAGAAGGCGCTCGACTTCGTCAGCGCGCAGCACGAGCTGGGCGCCGTGTCGGGCCTGAACCTGCTGCAGCAGCGCTCGTTGCTGGACGCCACGCGCACCCAGGCGCAGTTGCTGCTCAACACGCGCCAGCAATACGAGCACGCGATCGCGACCCTGGTCGGCACGCCGGCGCCCTCGTTCTCGATCGCCCCGCGCGTGCAGCCCTTGATCGCGCCGGCCCTGCCGACCGGCCTGCCCAGCGACCTGCTGCAGCGCCGCCCCGACGTGGCTTCGGCCGAGCGCGCGATGGCCGCCGCCAATGCCCAGATCGGCGTGGCGCGCGCGGCCTATTTCCCGCGCATCGTGCTGTCGCCCGACATCGGCTGGGACGCCACCAACTTCGCCAGCCTGTTTACGGTGCCGTCGCTGCTGTGGTCGGTGGGCGCCTCGGTCTCGCAGCCGCTGTTCGAGGGCGGCCGCCTCAAGGCCGGCGTCGACTTCGCCCAGGCCGGCTACCAGGCCGCCCAGGCGAACTACCGGCAGACCGTGCTGGGCGCCTTCGAGGAAGTGCAGAACGCGGTGACGGGCCTGTCCACGCTGGACGAGGCCGAGCGGCGCGCCCGCGCCGCGCTGGAGGACGCGCGCCGGCTGGTCTCGCTGGCGCAGGACCGCTACGCGGGCGGGCTGACCGCCTATATCGACGTGATCAGCGCGCAACAACAGCTGCTCACCAGCGAACGCCAGGAAGTGCAGATTCGTGGCCAACGTGCCGCGCTGGTGGTATATCTCGCAAAAGCGCTCGGCGGCGGCTGGTCCGCGACCGATCCGGCAGGCGGCGGCGACACGCCGGCCCGCGCCGGAGCGGGCGCGGCCGATCTCGCCGCCGGGCCAGCCAACGGGAAAGCCGAATGAAAGTATTGATCGTCGAAGACGAACCGAAGGTCGTCGATTACCTGAAGAGCGGGCTGTCGGAGGAAGGCTGGGTGGTCGACACCGCCACCGACGGCGAGGACGGCGCCTGGAAGGCCGTCGAATACGACTACGACGTGGTCGTGCTGGACGTGATGCTGCCGAAGATCGACGGCTTCGGCGTGTTGCGCGCGCTGCGCGCGCAGAAGGACACGCCGGTCATCATGCTGACCGCGCGCGACCGCGTCGACGACCGCGTGCGCGGCCTGCGCGGCGGCGCCGACGACTACCTGACCAAGCCCTTCTCCTTCCTCGAGCTGATCGAGCGGCTGCGCGCGCTGACGCGCCGCGCGCGCGTGCAGGAATCGACGCTGATCTCGATCGGCGACCTGCGGGTCGACCTGATCAGCCGCCGCGCCACCCGCAACGGCATCCGCCTGGACCTGACCGCCCAGGAATTCCAGCTGCTCGGCGTGCTGGCGCGCCGGCGCGGCGAGGTGCTGTCGAAGACCACCATCACCGAGCTGGTCTGGGACGTCAATTTCGACAGCAACGCCAACGTGGTGGAAACCGCCATCAAGCGTCTGCGGGCCAAGCTCGACGGCCCGTTCTCCGACAAACTGCTGCATACCATCCGCGGGATGGGATACGTGCTCGAGGTCCGCGACGAGCCCGAACCCGACCTGCGCCGCTGAGGTTGCGATGAAACGTTCGATTTCGCTGCGCCTGTCGGTGATGTTCGGCATCACCTCGCTGCTGGTGTTCTCGCTGATCGGCATCGGCCTGTTCGCGATGATGGAGCGGCAACTGTTCGCCGAGCTGCGCGCCACGCTGGAGACGCGCGCCAAGGTGGCCGAGATGATCGTCTCGCACGCCACCACCGCCGCGCGCTGGCACATCACGCAGGAAAAGCTCACCGACCTGCAGCCGCTGGACGGCTCCACGCGCTACATCGTCGCCAGCGAGGATCCGGCCTTCCGGCTCGGCACGCCGATCGACGGCGAGCCGGTGGGCATGCCGATCGGCGCGTTCCAGCTGGTGCACTGCGTGGGCAGCAGCTACAACGTGATGACGCGCACCACGGTGATCCCGACCAATGGCGTGCGCCCCGAGCTGACCCTGATCGTGGCCGCGACCTGCGACCGGACCCAGAAGATGCTGCGCTTCATCGCGCTGACGCTGGCCGGGCTGATCGGCGCGGCCACCGTGATCGCGCTGCTGCTGAGCCGCGCGGTGACGCGCTTCGGGCTCGAACCGCTGGCGCGGCTCTCGAAGGAGGCCGCCGCGCTGAGCCCGGCCAACCGCAAGCAGCGCCTGCAGACCGATGCGCTGCCCAGCGAGCTGCACGACCTGGCCAGCTCGTTCAACGGCGCGCTGGAGCGCATCGAGCACGCCTACGACCGGCTCGAGTCCTTCAATGCCGACGTGGCGCACGAGCTGCGCACGCCGGTCAGCATCCTGATCGGCCAGACCCAGGTGGCGCTCAGCTCGCGCGATCGCAGCGTGGAGCGCATGCAGCGCACCCTGCAGTCGAACCTCGAGGAGTTCGAGCGGCTGCGCGTGATCGTCAACGACATGCTGTTCCTGTCGCGCAGCGACCGCGGCGAGCGCGCCACCAATCTCAGCGACGTCTCGCTGGCCATCGAGGTGTCGCGCATGCTCGACTTCCTGGAGGTCTCGCTGGAGGATGCGCAACTGCGCGCCGAGCTGACGGGCGACGCGCGCGCCAGCGTCGATACCTCGCTGTTCGGCCGCGCGATGACCAATCTGCTGATCAATGCGATCCAGCATTCGCGGCCCGGCGACACGATCCGCGTGAAGATCCGCGCCGCGGAGGAGCAGGTGGTGATCGCCGTGTCGAACCCGGGCACGCCGATCGATCCCGCCGTGCGCGCGCACATGTTCGAGCGCTTCTACCGGCTCGAGGAAGCGCGCAGCAACAGCAACGAGAACCACGGGCTGGGCCTGTCGATCGTCAAGGCGGTGGCCGACATGCACGGCGGTTCGGTGTTCGTGGCCTGCGACGAGGGCTGGAATACCTTCGGCTTCTCGGTGATGGCGCGCCCCGCCGCCACGCCGGCCGACGCGCGCTCGCCGCTCAAGGGCTTGCCGCACAACGCGGCGCTGCGGCCTTCCTGAGCCGCTGTCGATCCCCGCGCCGATGACAGCGCGGCGGCTTGCCGATCGGCGAGCCGCCGCGTTTTTTCATGCCGGGCCTTTTTATGTCGCGCCCTCTCATGTCGGGCTTGCCGCGCGTCGCGCCGGCTCGCCGCGGCGGCCCTGCGTGGTTTCCCGGATTCCTCAGCCCTTTCCTTACGATTTGGCAACAGCGCGTTTAACAATCGTTTCCTCGCTGATACGTTCACGCGCGCCCCGTGGCGCCGCGCCAAGCCTTGCCCCGGGTTCGTCGTCTCCCCGTGAAAGCCTCGACCCGCGCGGATTCTGCGGCGCTTCGACGAACCATTCGGAAAGACTTGCCGGCCGTGTCCGAGCCGCCGGCGACGCGAACCGGGCCGGCTCGTATCGCCTCGGCGAAGTCGCGCCCCCTGCCGTGTTACGTCGCTGATACGTTTTCGCGCGCCGCTCCCCCGCGCCGCGCCGCTCATCTCGACATCGACCCAGCAACGGCGCGCCTCTCGCGCCGCTGGCACGCTATTCGCTGAATGTCTCGCACAACGGAGAACCGCGATGCCTGCCCTGAACCGCCACCTCTGCCCGATCCTCACCGCCGCGCTGCTCGCCCTGGCCTCGATCCCGGCCGCGCAGGCGCAGGTGATTCCGCTGGCCGCCGCGATCGGCGACGAAGCCGCGCCGGAGATGTTCGCCGGCCTGCGCGAGCTGCCGCTCGACGAGACCACGCTGGCCGCCCAGCGCGGCCGCGCGGCCGGCATGACGATGATGGTCTCGGCCTCGCCGGCGATGCTGGCCGGCGCCGGCAACCACGTCACGCTGTGGGACGAACTCGCGCCGCCGGCCCTGCCCTCGCCGCTGCCGATGCCGGCCGACGCGCCCCGCCCGATGCAGGGCAACAGCCTCACCCTGACGCGCCGTTGATCCGGCCGCCGCGAGGACATCGCCATGAACCGCTCGACCGCTCCCTTGCTTGCCGCACTCGCCGCGCTCGCCTGCGCCGCGGGCAGCGCGCAAGCCCAGCAGGTGCAGAACCCCGGCGACATCATCGTGCTGCGCACGGTCACGCCGCGCATCGCCTACCGGCCGGTGCCGGTCGAGCAGGATCCGGTGGCGGTGCGCGCCACCACCTTCCCGGCCAATACCTTCGATCCGATGATGGCGACCGTGGTCTCCGATCTCGACCTGACCAATGCACGCGGCTCGGTGGGCGTCGTCACCGGCACGGTCGGCAATACCAACGCGACGGTGGCTGCCGTCACGCAGGTGCTGACCTCCGACCTGGCCGGCCCGATCGGGCGCGGCAACGCCGGCGTGATGGTGCCGACCGCCGGCCTGGGCGGCCTGGGCAACACCATCTCGACCACCATCACCGGCGCGATCTCGCCGCTGGTCACGGCACTGGGAGCGATCAAATGAGCCGCCGCCCTTCACGCGCCTTCGCATCGAACGATCGTTTCGTCATCCGAATCGTTTTCGATGCTCGCGCCATGCTGGTCTGCGCGCTGGTCGCGGCCGCGATGCCGCAGGCCCGGGCGCAGGCGGTGCCCGACGTGTCCGGCACCGCCGTGATCGGCGCCAACGCGGCGCGCGGCATCAGCGGCGTGCTGAGCATCAACGAAACGGCCGGGCTCGACAACGCCCAGGCCAACCAGCTCGCGATCGGGATCGGCTCGGCGGCCGGTGCCGGCGTGTCCTCGCTGCAGGCGGCCGGCGCCGCCGCGCATACCGGCGACACGAGCGTGCGAATCGAGGGCGGAGCCCTCTCAAACCTGTCCGGTGCGGCGATGGTGAATCAAAGCGCGGGCAGCGCGAATCTTCAGCGCAACAGCATGGCCATCGGCACGCTGGGCGTTGGGATCGAGGCCGTTTCGGACAGCGAACTGTCCGAAACGGCTCCGAAGGCTGGAGGCCTGGGAATACCGGCGGGGGGCCGGGATAGGCGGGATGTGTCGATTAGCGGCGACGCATTCAAGCATATCAGCGGAATCGTACAAGTCAACCAGACAGCCGGCGCCGGTAACTCCACGGCAAATAGTTTTGTGCTCCGTCCCCCGGCGGGCACGCTTTTTATCAACTAGCCACTTCTGTATCGGAGCGCATCATGAAACGCACTGTCATTGCAGCCGCGGTTCTCGCATCGGCGGCCACCGGCTCGGTCCACGCAGCAGACGCTTTCCTCTACAACGTCACCGGGGTCACCGAGGCGGTCGGCATCTTCGGCTTCGTCGGCCTGTATGGCGCGGTCGGCGTATCGAGCACGGCCGGCGCCGTGATCAACAACAACCAGACCGTGACGCTGAATCACGTGTCGCTGCACCCGCTCGCCCAGAGCTACACCAAGGGCGCCGTGACGACCACGGTCGACAACGTCCATGCCAGCGTCAGCGATGTCGGCAGCTCGTATCGCGCGTCGCTGCAGAGCTCGTTCTTCAACGCCTCGGCCGAGACGAATTCGTCCCGGTCGTCGTCGCAAAGCGGCGGCTCCTGGGTTGCCGGCGGTTCCTACCGTACCGCCTCGACGCAGCAAAGCGCCACCGCCAACCAGTCATCGAGCCTGCATCAGTCGGCGAATACCGGCGGATCGGCCTTCATCGCCGGCGGTGCTGCCGGTGCGGCGGGCAGCAGCCAGTCCGGCCAGGTCAGCGGCTACTTCCTGCCCGGCCTGTTCAGTTTCGTGGCTGGCGGCAGCGCCTCGCAAAACACCAGCGGATATATCGTCGGTGCCGCAGGCGCGATCTGGGGCGCCACCTCCTCCGCGAATGCCTCGAGCGACGCTCATCAGCATGCCGACATGAGCACCAGCAGCACGATGTCGAGCAGCGGCGTTCAGTGGGTCGCCGGCGCGAGCAACAGCCAGTCCTCGCAATCGAGCAGCGGTTCGATTTCGGCACAGGAAAGCTCCGGCTCCGCACGTGCCAACCTCTGGGGCTTCAGCAACGACTACAACTCCAGCCGTGTCGAAACCTCCGGCAGCGTCACGCAGGTCACCAACACCCAGCAGCCCGGCGCGCTGGTCGCCGCCACCGGCAACAACGCCGCCACCGGTGTCAAGGGCAACCTCGGCATCAACATCGCGCAAGGCGTCGACAACGCACAGAGCAACGACGTGGCGCTGGCTTCGGTCGATGTCGGCAACGTGTTCGGCAATGCGCAGATCTTCAGCAACCAGTCGTCGACGGGCCACGCGCGCATCGACAACTTCGTGCTGAACGCAACGATCGGCGACGGCTCGCTCGCGCAGGTCTCGGGCAATGTCGGCGTGAACGTCACCTCCGGCGTCGGCAACGTGCAGAACAACAGCCTCGCCGGCTCGATGACGACGGTTGACGCGGATCACGCCCGGACCGTCGCGATGGTCGCCACCGACGACAACACGCAGATCGCGAACGCCCAGGTCAGGGGCAGCTTCATCGGCACCGCGATGCTCGGCGCCAACACCCTCACCGGCGCCACGGGCAACATCGGCGTGAACATCGCCGGCGGCGCGGGCAACCTGCAGCACAACGGCCTGGCCATCGCAGCACTGAACAGCGGTCACTGATCGCTGCCACGACGTCCCGCATCGCCCATCACGGCGGCGCGGGACGTCGCCTTGTGCTGTTCGCGCCAGTCGCATCGCCGCGCTCGTTGCACCGCGCGGCAGTCTCGGGGGAGACACCCATGTCAGCGGTATCCGATCATTGGCCGGCCCGGCTCGTCGCCTTGTGCGCGTGCTGGGCCCTGGTGCCGTCAGCCGCCGCGCAAGCCAGCGTGGAAACGCTGCCGTTTGCCGGCGTGCCGCTGCACAAGCCGGTGCACTCGATGTACGAGCTGCGTCATCGCGACATCGTCAACCAGCAATTCGATTTCAGTTGCGGCTCGGCCGCGCTCGCCACCCTGCTCAAGTACGGCTACGGGATCGATATCCCCGAGGCCGAGATGATCGCCCGGATGATGGAGTTCTCCACCCCCGAGGTGGTCGTCAAGCACGGTTTCTCGATGCTCGACATGAAGAAGTTCGTCGAGACGCTCGGCCTGCGCGGCCGCGGCTTCCGGGTCGGCACCGAAGCGCTCTACCAGTTGCAGATCCCCGTCATCGTGCTGATGAACATCGACGGCTACGAGCACTTCGTGATCGTCAAGCGCGCCGCCGAAGGCCGCATCTTCCTCGCCGATCCCGCGCTCGGCAACCGCATCGTGTTCGAGCAGGACTTCGCGAAGTCCTGGAACGGGCTGGTGTTCGCGGTGGTCGGCAAACCCTTCAGGGAGGATTCCCCACTGCTGCAAAACAACGAATCGCTGGCGCTGAAACTGCGCGAACAGGCGCTGTCCACCGGCTCCGCCGCGATTCCGTTCGTCGAGTACGGCTTGATCAAGGCAGACCTGTTCTGACCCATCATGAATCGCTCACTCTCGTTCCTGCGCGATGCGGCCTGTGCGGCCGCCTGCGCACTCACCGGCAGCGCCGCCCTGGCTGTCTCGCCCGCCGGCATGTCGCTGCCGTTCGCCGGCGAGCCGGGCGCCGCGGCGCTGCCGGTCGTCGCGGTCGACGACGACGTGCTGGCTCGTCAGACCGGCAAGTTCGCCGACGCGACGATGATCTCCGGCGTGGTCGTCAACCTGCTCTCGCAATGGCAGTTGCCCAACGGCGCGCTGGCGGTCGCCCAGGGCACCCTCAACATCGTCGCCAATGCCGCCAACCAGCTCTCCGCGCAGGTGCAGACGCTGGCCAGCGTGGTCGGCGGCGACAACGCCGGCCCCTCCGGCGCCCAAGCCGGCAACGGCGCGAGCGGCGGCCAGTCGATCCGCGTCAACGGCGTCTCGCAGGTCACCCAGGTGGCCGGCAACGGCAATGCCGGCAACAACGGCATGTCGATCGACTTCGGCTCGAACGGCCAACTGCTCACCATGCTGGCCGGCGCGAGCAACGCGCCCTCGGCCAGCGCGTCCAATGCCGACGGCTCGATCCGCGCCGCCATCTCGTTCGGCGCCAACGGCGTGACGCTCGCGCTCAACACGCCGGCCGGCCTCGCCACCCAGACCATCGCGCCGGCCGCGGCCGCCCAGGCCGGCTCGATCGCCCAGCTGCTGCAGATCACCGGCAACCAGCAGGTCGTCTCCAACCAGCTGCAACTGCAGTTGCGCACGCAACAGATGTCGGCCGGCGCGCTGCGCCAGGCCGGCGTGCTGCAGGCGCTGCAGGCCGCCTTCCCGGTGAGGAAATGAGGCGGCGCGCAAGCCGCTGAACGATCGATAACGATGGCGCCCGCGTGCAGACCCGCGCGACGGACGCCGATGACAGCACAAGGGATGTGCCGCGCCTTTTGCCGCCGGGCGATTGCCCCGGCGAGCGGCACGCCGAACTCGCTTCCTGACATAAACCATACCCGGGGGGGTAGACCATGAAGGCCACATCGTTACCGCGTCACGCACTCGCGGCCATTCCGGCCGCGGTGCTGCTGTTCACCATCGCGAGCAGCGTCGAGGCGCAATCGCTCGCGAACCAGTCGATCGAGGATCGGCTCAACACGCTGATGAAGCTGGTCGATGCGCAGCAGCGCAAGATCCAGTCGCTGGAAGCCCAGGTGATCGACCTGGAGATGGCGCAGCGCGGGCGCGGCTTGTCCGACGCGCCGGCGGGCACCGTCACGCTCGCCCAGGTGATGCCGCTGTCGCCCGCGCCGGGCGACGGCACCGGCACGGCCACCGGCGTGCCGGTGATACCGCCCGCCTCCGGCGCCGGCGGCTCCGGCGCGTCGAGCGGCTCGAATGGAGCAGGCTCGGGCGGCGGCGGCTCGCGTGCCGGCGCCAATGCCGGCGCGCCCGCGCCGGGCACCATCGGCACCGACAACCGCGCCGCCGAGCCGGTGCGCACCGAGGCCGAGAACGCCGTGGTGCAGCGCGAGCACGCGCCGCTGTTCGACCACAAGCTGACGATCGACTGGGGCATCAACGACACCTACTACGATCGCCGGCAACTGCAGTTGTCCGGCTTCCTCGCGCTCGACGCGATCTTCCTGGGCAACCTGAACCTCGGCCAGACCAAGTCGCACCAGCTCTCCAGCGACGTCGACGTGCGCTACGGGCTGACCAGCCGCATCAACGTCGACGTCGACGTGCCCTATGTCTACCGCACCAGCAGCTTCATCGTCGGCGGCGCGGGCGGCGCGGCCAGCACCTTGTCCGACGCGAGCGGCACCTCGCACGCGCTGGGCGACGTCAACTTCGGGATCTACTACCAGTTCCTGAAGGAGACGCAGAACCTGCCCGACGTGGTCGGCAGCCTGCGCGTGAAGGCACCCACCGGCACCTCGCCGTTCGGCATCAAGCTGCGCCAGATCGATCCGAACAACACCAACCTGGTCGCCCCCGACACGCTGCCCACCGGCACCGGCTTCTGGAGCATCACGGCCGGCATGTCGGTGCTGAAGACCTACGATCCGATCGTGCTGTTCGGCAGCCTGTCCTACACCTACAACGTGGCGCGCTCGTTCTCCGACATCTCCTCGGTGGTCGGCCAGACGCAGCCGGCCAAGGTCAAGCTCGGCGACATCGTGCAGATCGGCGGCGGCGTGGCGCTGGCCTTCTCCGAGCGCGATTCGGCCAGCATCGCCTACACGCTCGCCTTCGAGCCGGAAACCAAGACCCAGGCGCCGGGCGAATCGTGGCAGAAGGTGCCGGGCAGCCAGACCACCGCGTCGACGCTGAACTTCGGCCTCAACCACGTCTTCAACAAGCACCTGACGATGAATGCCTCGGTGGCGGTCGGCCTCACGCCGGACGCGCCGAACTTCGTGGTCGGCGTGCGTTTCCCGTACACGTTCTGATCGTCGCGCCGGAGCCCATCGTGCACGAATCCCGCGTTCCTCCCGGCGTCATCGCCGCCGATTTCTCCCGGCGCCGCCGCGCCGCCACCGAGACGGCCGAGGGCGCGCGCGCCCTGGTCTACCTGGCACGCCGGCCCGATCCGGTGCTGGTCGCCTTCCTGTCCCAGCACGGCTGGAGCGTCAGCCTGGCGGCCTCGCCGGCCGAGTTCGCGCGCCGGCCCGCGCCTCGGCGCGCGCAGGCGGGCATCGTGGCGCTCGACGACCTGGCGGACGACGAACTGGCCGCGCTCGACGGCGCCCTGCGCTGCCCGGCCACCGCCTGGATCGCGCTGGCCGAGGCGGCCCGTTTCGACCGGCCCGAGGTGCGGCGGCTGGTGCGCCATTACTGCTTCGACTACCTGAAGTCGGGCGCCCCGCCCGCCACGCTCGACCTGCTCGCGCGCCACGCCTACGGCATGGCCCGGCTCGACGAACCCGCGGCGCAGGACGCGGAGCCGGCCGGCGCGAGCCCCGGCGGCAAGGCCGATGCCGGCCAAGCTGGCGGCGGCGAGATGGTCGGCACCTGCGAGGCGATGCAGGCGCTGTTCCGCACCATCCGCAAGGTAGCCAATACCGACGCGAGCGTGTTCATCGCCGGCGAATCGGGCACCGGCAAGGAGCTGACCGCGCTGGCGATCCACGAACGCTCGGCGCGCCGCCAGGCGCCCTTCGTGCCGATCAACTGCGGCGCGATCCCGCCGGCGCTGCTGCAATCGGAGCTGTTCGGCTACGAGCGCGGCGCCTTCACCGGCGCCACCCAGCGCAAGATCGGCCGGATCGAGGCCGCGCAGGGCGGCACCCTGTTCCTCGACGAGATTGGCGACATGCCGCACGAGAGCCAGGCGAGCCTGCTGCGTTTCCTGCAGGAAGGCCGCATCGAGCGGCTCGGCGGGCGCGAGTCGATCGCGGTCGACGTGCGCGTGCTGTCGGCCACCCATGTCGACCTGGACGCCGCGATGCGCGAGGGACGCTTCCGCACCGACCTGTTCCACCGGCTCTGCGTGCTGCGCATCGACGAGCCGCCGCTGCGCGCGCGCAGCGGCGACATCGAGGTGCTGGCACGCCATGTCCTGCAGCGCTTCGATGCCGACGGCGGCGGCCGGATCCGCGGCTTCTCGCCCTGCGCGATCGACGCGATGTACCGCTATGCCTGGCCCGGCAACGTGCGCGAACTGATCAACCGGATCCGCCGCGCGATGGTGATGGCCGAGCATCCGGTGCTGTCGGCCGAGGATCTCGATCTCGGCGACTACGCCGCGCAGGCGCCCCGCACGCTGGCCGAGACGCTCGAGGCGGCCGAGCGGCAGGCGCTCGACGCGGCCATGCGGCGCCACGGCGAGGACCCGGCCGCGACGGCGGCCGAACTCGGCATCGCGCTGCCGCGGCTGGCGGAACTGCAGCAGCGGCACCGGCTCGACACGAGCCTCGGCACCGCGCTGGGGCATTGAAGGGAAAACGAGGCCGGAACCGGCCTCGAAGAGAAAGACGACGCGCTCGCGCCGCTCAGGCCATCTCGGCCTCGAACACGCGGTTGCGCCCGCTGGCCTTGGCGCGATACAGCGCCTGGTCGGCCGCGTCGATCACCACCGCCACGTTGGTCGGGTAACCGGCATCGGGGCGCCAGGTCGCCACGCCCACGCTGACCGTCACGTAACCCGACTCGGCGCCGGCATGCTCGATCCCGAGCTGGCGCACCGAATCGCGGATCCGCTCGGCCACGGTGCGCGCGCCGGCGCTGTCGGTATCGGGCAGCACCACCACGAACTCCTCGCCGCCGTAGCGCGCCACCACGTCGTGAGAGCGCAGCGCCTGCTGGGCGATGCGGGCCGATACCGAGGCCAGCACCTCGTCGCCGAGCGTGTGCCCGTATTCGTCGTTGTAGCGCTTGAAGTGGTCGATATCGACGAACAGGATCGCCAGCGGCCGCCTCGCACGCACCGCGCGGCGCCATTCGCGCTCCAGCGAGGCATCCAGCGAGCGCCGGTTCGGCAGCCCGGTCAGGCTGTCGGTGCCGGCCAGGCGCGCCAGCGCGGCCTCGGCCTCGGACTTGCGCCACAGCGAATGGGCCAGGAACGCGCTCAACACCACGAAGGCGATGCCGAAGGCGCCGGTCAGGATCCCGAAGCGCCAGGCGCGGCGGCGCCATTCGGCATAGACGTCCTGCTCGGCCACCGCCACCTGCACGATCACCGGCAGCCGCGGCAGGCGCTGGAACAGGTAGCTGCGGCGCACGCCGTCGATCGAGGCGGTGTCGACGAAGGAGCTGCCGCCGCTGAGCATCCGCGTGTAGGGGCCGGTGCCGCGCAGGTCGCGGCCGATCAGGGTGGCGTCGCTGGGCGCGCGCATGATCAGGCGGCCATTGGTGTGGATCAGCGCGATCGCGCCGTGCGGGCCCAGCGTGAGCCCGGCGAACAGGCGCCGGAAATACTCGAGCCGCACCGACAGCACCACCACCCCGGCGAACTTGCCGTCCGGGCCGTTCAGGCGCCGCGACAGCGCGATGCTGGGATCCTCGCCGTGCAGCACCGTCGCGTAGGGGCTGCTGACGAACAGGCCGGCATCGGGATCGTCGCGCTGCACGGAGAAGAAATCGCGGTCGTCGAAGCGCTCGTCGCCGGTGTCGATATCGTTCGAGGACAGCGTCATGCGCCCGTTCGCGTCGAGCACGTAGATGCCGCCGATGTCGTTGGCCGCTGCCGCTCGATCGAACAGCAGGCGCCGCCGCATGCCGACCGGCAAGCCCGCCAGCGCCGGGTCGCGCAGGCCGGCCGCGACGCCCTGCAGGACCAGGTCGTCGATATGGAGGCTGCGCGCCACGTCGCGCTCGATCATCAGCAGGGTGTTGCGCGCCCCGTCCTGCGCGCGTTCGAATGCGTCCACGCGGCTGTCCCGAAGGATCGCCGCGCAGATCGTCATCATCACCAGGGCGATCGCGACGCCGCCCGCGATCACCAGATATCCCAGCGGCATCCGGGGCGACGGATCTCTCCATCCGCGCCGTCCGGCAGTACTGTCATCCATCGTTGTCGTGCGGACCGCCGAGCGGAGCGGTATCCGTGAAGTGTGCCGAGCGGCCATTATCACCGATGCGGCGCCGCGGAACCACGTCGATTGCGGGTTCCCGTACGTCGTGTCGCGAAACGCGCGAAACGATCGCGCGCAACATTGCGCACCGCGTCAATCAATGCCTGCGCGGCGGGCGACGGGCGCGCGTCGGTGCGCAGGATCAGCCCCACCAGCTCGTCGGCGCCCTCGGCCGGCAACGCCAGGCGCACCAGGGTGCGGGCGGCCAGGTCGTATTCGGCCGCATATCGCGGTACGAACCAGACGGCATCGTTTTCAAGCGCCAGCGCGCGGCCCACCGAGACCGACAGCACCTCGACGAAGGCTTCCAGCGGCGGCGCCCCGCAGGCGGCCAGCATCTGCTCGGCCGACTGCCGGATCAGGGTGCCGTAAGGCGGCACCACCACCGGATAGCGGCCCAGTTCGCCGGCCGGCGCGGGATGGCCGGCCAGCGGATGGCCGGCGCGCACCAGCGCCACCAGCGGCTCGTTGTAGAGCTGCTCGAAGGACAGGCCGATCATGCGCTCGGGCTCGGAGAGCCGGCCGATCGCGCATTCGATCTCGCCCGACTTGAGGCGCTCCAGCAGCCGCGCGTTGGGATCGGTCGCGATCCGCACGATCACGCGCGGCAGCCGGGTGGTCAGCGCCTTCATCACGGCCGGCGCGAGCGAGGCGGCCACGGTCGGCAGCATGCCGATCTCGAGCGTGGCGGCCGCCTCGCCGCTCTCGCCGGCCAGCAGGCCCACGCCCTGGCGCAACGCCAGCACGCAGGCGCTCGCGTGGGGCAGGAACAACTGGCCCTCGCGGGTCGGCCGGGCGCCCTGCCGGCCGCGCTCGAACAGCTTCACGCCGAGCAGCGACTCCAGCTCGGCAATCGTCTTCGAGACCGCCGGCTGCGTGATCGACAGGCTTTCGGCAGCCTTCTGCACGCCGCCCAGCTGGGCCACGGCCAGGAAACACTGCAGGTGCCGGAACTTGACCCGGCCGTCGGCGATACGGTTTTCCATAACGTCTGGTTATACGAGATAAGACGAAACGTCATTTTGCATAACTTTCGCTCTTGGCTAAAGTCTCGTCATCCCCGCCAATACCAGACAGGAGACACCGCGATGGACGATTCCATCCTCAGCCCGCGCGACTGGCCCTCGCATCCCGCCTATGTGCACCCCGAATACCGTTCCTCGGTCAAGCGCGGCCCGACGCAGCCGCTGGTGCCGCTCAAGGAGAAGCTGCGCAACCAGTTCGTGCCGGTCTACGGCACCGACGACCTCGGCGCGCTCGACCACGACCTGACACGCAATGCCGTGAAGAACGGCGAGCCGCTGGGCGAGCGGATCATCGTCACGGGCCGCGTGCTCGACGAGGGCGGCAAGCCGGTGCGCAATACCCTGGTGGAGATCTGGCAGGCCAATGCCGCCGGCCGCTACGTCCACAAGGCCGACCAGCACGACGCGCCGCTCGACCCGAACTTCCTCGGCGCGGGCCGCTGCCTGACCGACGACCAGGGCCGCTACCGCTTCCTGAGCATCAAGCCCGGCGCCTATCCCTGGGGCAACCACCCGAACGCCTGGCGCCCCAACCACATCCATTTCTCGCTGTTCGGCGATTATTTCGGCTCGCGCCTGGTCACCCAGATGTACTTCCCGGGCGACCCGCTGCTGCAATACGACCCGATCTTCCAGGGCACGCCGGAACAGGCGCGCGATCGCCTGGTGTCGCGCTTCACGCTCGACGTCACCGAGGAAGGCTACGCGCTCGGCTACGAATTCGACATCGTGCTGCGCGGCCGCGACGCCACCCCGATGGAGCGCTGATCATGACGACGCTGAAACAGACCCCTTCCCAGACCGTCGGCCCCTACTTCGCCTACGGCCTCTGCCCCGAGCAGTACAACTTCGACATGAAGAGCCTGTTCTCGCCCGATATCGCCGAGCCGCACGCGGCGGGCGAGCAGATCCTGCTGATCGGCCAGGTGTTCGACGGCGACGGCAAGACCATCCTCGACGCCATGCTGGAATTCACCCAGGTGGACGCGAGCGGCCGCTTCCCGGCCTCGCGCGCCGAGGCGGCGGCGAGCGGCTTCACGGGTTTCGCGCGGGTCGGCACGGGCACCGATGCGCAGCATCGCTTCGTGGTGCGCACCGTGAAGCCGGCCGCCACCGCCGCCGGCGCGCCGCATGTGGACGTCACGGTGATGATGCGCGGCGTGCTCACGCATGCCTTCACGCGCCTCTACTTCGACGACGAATCGGCCGCCAACGCGGCGGACCCGGTGCTCGAGACGGTGCCGGCGGCGCGCCGCCAGACCTTGATCGCGCGTCGCGAGAGCACGGCGAACGGCGTGAGCGTCTATCGCTTCGACATCCGCATGCAGGGCGAGCAGGAAACGGTGTTCTTCGATCTGTGAAGCCGGCATGACCGGCCGGCGTGGCCGGCTCGGCAAGGCAATGAAGGCCGGGGCTGATGCCCCGGCCTTTTTTCGTGCGCCGGCGCAGGCTGGGGGCGGCCCCAGCCATGCCGTGCCGCTCAGCGCGCGTAGATGGCGTCGCGCAAGGCGATCGTCAGCGGGCCCGACATGCCCTCGTAGGCGGTATTGGTGAGCAGCAGCACGCTGAGCCCCAGCGCGCGGTCGATGAACCAGGAATGGCCATAGACGCCGCCCCATTGCAGCGTGCCTGCGTGCTGCGGGGTGCCGGCCGCGGCCGGATCGTCGAGCACCGCGCTCAGGTAGCCGAAGCCCCAGCCGGGGCCGCGCGTCTCGGCGCCGGCGCCGGCCTGGTCGCGGCGCGCCGCGTCGGCCAGCGCCTCGGGCAGGAAACCGGGATTGGCGCGGATCGCCTCGAGCGCGCGCAGGACGTCGTCGGCCGAGCCGTACATGCCGGCGCCGCCCGAGGGATAGGCGCCCGGCTCGAACACGCGCGAGGGCGCGAAACGCACGGCCGCGCCATGGCCTTCCGGCAGCGGCACCTCGATGCCGTCGCGCATGCGCACCGGCTCCGGCTGGCCGTCGTGGTAAGGCACGGCGAAGCGCTCGGGCTCCGCCGAGACGAAACCGCAATCGCGCATGCCGAGCGGCTGGGCGACCAGCGACGCCACCGCCGCGGCCAGCGGCTGCCCGGTGGCGCGCTCGACCACCGCGCCGAGCACGTCGAGCGCCAGCGAATACTGCCAGCCGCTGCCCGGCGCGAAGGCCAGCGGCGCCGAGGCGAGGCGGCGCAGGTTTTCGTCGAGATCGAAGTCGCGCAGGTCGATGCCGTCCGAGATGCCGAGCCGGTCGTACACGGAGCCGGCGCCCTCGAGCAGCCAGTAGCCGAGCCCCGACGTGTGCGTGAGCAGGTGGTGGATCGTGACGATCGGCTCGCTGCCGTCGGCCAGCCGCGGCCGGAATTCGGGCAGCCAGCGCGTGACCGGCGCGTCGAGCGCGAGTTCGCCGCGCGCCACCAGCCGCAGCACCGCCAGCGCGACGATCGGCTTGGTCACCGAGGCGAGCCGGAACAGCGTGTCCTCGCGCATCGGCCGACCTGCCTCGCGATCGGCCAGCCCCTGGGCGCGGCGATACAGGATCTCGCCGTGCCGCGCGACGATCGCCACCGCGCCGACCAGGCGCCGTTCGCGCAGCGCCTGGTTGCACACGGCATCGAGACGCGCGGCCAGCGGGGCGGCATCGAGGGAGAAAGCGGTCGGGTCGAGCGAGGCAGCGGTCATGGCGAGGTCCGATGGCGGAAAATCCCGATTCTAGACAGAGCGGCCCCGGCTTGCATCGGGCTTGCGTTCGCCCCCGCGCCGCCGATACAGTCACGCTTCGGGCTCGACGCCGCCTGGCTGCCGGCTCGCGGTCGATTTCCCCCGGGCGCCGCTTGCCTGTCGTGCTTGCCTGTCGTGCCTGCCCGCCGCGCATGTCCGCCGCGCTGGTCCACCAGCCACCGGCGTTTACCCGCTTGTCGCCGGCTGTTTATCCGCTTCCCGTCCCGCCTGACATTGCCCTCATGCCCGCCTCCTCCAGCTTCGCCCAAGCCGCCACCGCCACCGACCTGATCGCGCTCGGCACGCTCGCGCTGCTCTACCTGCTCGGCCTGGGCTGGGCCGGCTGGCACGCGCTGCGCGCCACGCGCGGCCGGCTCTACTGGGTGGCCTGCCTCGCGCTGATCGCGGCCGGCACGCTGGCGGCGGTATTCGCGCGCCCCGACACGCCCGACAGCGGCGAGATGCCGGCCGGCTTCGCGCTGGGCGTGATGGTGAGCTTCGCGGGCCTGGCCGCGACCGCGGCCGGCTGCGCCTGGCAGGCGATCCGCCGGCTGCGCGAGCCGCGCGCCTGAGCACCCGCAGGCAGCAACCGACGCGCGACGCGCGCCCCGCTCGACGGCCGCTTTCGGCCGGCCTTTTTCACCCGCGCGCGGTCATCGCCCACCCAAGCCCGCTATCATGTGCGCAATTTCAGCGCTCGCCGGTTCGGCGAGCCTACGGTTGGAGAACTCATGGCCTTGCCTCAGGACAGCGTCAACATGGCGCTCTTTTGCGACTTCGAAAACATCGCGCTCGGCGTGCGCGACACGAAGTTCGAGAAATTCGACATCAAGCCGGTGCTCGAGAAACTGCTGCTCAAGGGCAGCATCGTGGTCAAGAAGGCCTATTGCGACTGGGATCGCTACAAGACCTTCAAGGGCGCCATGCACGAGGCGAGCTTCGAGCTGATCGAGATCCCGCACGTGCGCCAGTCGGGCAAGAACTCGGCCGACATCCGGCTGGTGGTCGACGCGCTCGATCTTTGCTACACCAAATCGCACGTCGATACCTTCGTGATCATCAGCGGCGACTCGGATTTCTCGCCGCTGGTCTCGAAGCTGCGCGAGAACGCCAAGCGCGTGATCGGCGTGGGCGTGAAGAACTCGACCTCGGACCTGCTGGTCGCCAACTGCGACGAATTCATCTTCTACGACGACCTCGCCCGCGAACTGCAGCGCGCCCAGGCCAAGCGCGAGTCGCGCGCCGGCGCCGACAGCGGCAAGCGCGCGGCAGACGACAAGCAGCGCAAGCAGGACGGCGACGCGCGCAAGCTCGAGGCGATCACCATCGCGGTCGAGACCTTCGACGCGCTCGCCTCCGAGCGCAGCGACAGCGGCAAGATCTGGGCCTCGGTGCTCAAGAGCGCGATCAAGCGGCGCAAGCCGGGTTTCAACGAGACCTACTACGGCTTCCGCGCCTTCGGCAACCTGCTCGACGAGGCGCAGGCGCACGGGCTGCTGGAGATCGGCCGCGACGAGAAGTCGGGCACCTATGTGTCGCGTCCGGCCCAGGGCGCGGCGGCCGAGCCGGGTTTCGGCGCGGAAGCAGCGAAGGCCGACGAGGCGCTCGGCGGCGGCGAAGCCCCGGCAGCAGCGCCGCAGCAGCCGGCGCGGCATGGCGGCGGCTCGCGTCATCGCGACCAGAAGGAGCACAAGCAGCAGAAGGAGCGCCGCGCGCACCAGGACGGCGGCCGTCGCCAGGAAAGCGAGGCGGAAGCCGAAGCGCTCGCCCAGCCGGCGCAGGCCGAGGCGAAGCGCGAAGCGCGGCACGACGGCGAGCGCCGCCACGCCAACAAGCGCGACGAAGGCAGGCACGGCAAGGGACGCGGCTCGCGCAAGCCGGAGCAGATGCCGCTGATCGAGGACGCGCCGGCCCACGAAGCGTCCGCGCCGGCCGAGCCGGTGGTGGTCGAGAGCACGCCGGCCATGCCGGACGAAGTGGTGCCGGCCTTCGCCGATCACGGCGACGACCTGCCGGCGGCGACGCAGGCCGACGAAGCCCCGGCCACGGCCACGGCCGCCAAGTCGACCCGCGCGAAGAAGACGCCGGCTCGCACACGCAAGGTAGCCGCGAAGAAAACCGCGGCCGCGGCGGTGGAAACGAATGCCGCGGCCGAAACCGCGGCGCCGGAGGACCTGTTGTCCGGCACGGGCGAAGCGGCGGCCGACGACGAGGCGGCACCGGCCGCCCCTGCCAAGCGCGCCCGCGCCATACGCAGCGGCACCACGCGGGCACGCCGCCCGCGCGGCACGGCCGGGACCGGCAACGAGTCCTGAGATCGGCGCGGCGGCTCGGGCATGATCGACGACGCCACGCTCGGCGTCCTGCGCGAGGAATGCGCGGCCTGCTTCGGCACGGCCGCCGTCTGGCCGCTGGTCGAGCAGGCCTATCGCGAGCCGCAGCGCCATTACCACACGCTCGCGCACCTGGCCGAGCTGTTCGAGCAACTCGCGCCCTACCGCGACGCGCCACATCGGCTGGCGATCGAGCTGGCGGCCTGGGCGCACGACATCGTCTACGCCACCACGCTTGCCGATTACGCCGACAACGAAGCGCGCAGCGCCTCGTGGCTGGCCGCGACGGCGGCGGCGCTGTGCCCGCCCGCCTGGCAGCGCGAGCATGCCGACGCGCTGCGCTTCGCCTGCGAACTGGTGCTCGCCACCAAGTCGCATCGGCTGCCGGCTTCGGCGCTTGCCGATCCGTCGCGCCGGCAGGCGGCCGCGCTGTTCCTCGATGCCGACCTGGCGATCCTGGCCGCGACGCCCGAGCGCCTGCTGGCCTATGACCGCGAGATCGCGCTCGAATGGGGGCAAGCGCCCGCGGCGCCTTCGGCGCCGTTCCGTGACGGCCGGCTTCGGGCGCTGATGCAGCTACGCTCGCAAACGCCGCTGTTCCTGTCCGATGAATTCGCGCCGCTCACGACGCTGGCGCATGACAACCTCGATCGGCTGATTCGCCTTTACTCTCCCCGCCCCGGCGACTGACTCGCCCGGCGCCCGGCGACTCCGTTCAGGAGGTCGATCCGCCCTGCTTTCCCGCCGCCTCGTCGCGGACTTCCTCGCTGCCGGCCGCCCGCGCGCCGCTCGCCTCGTCCGGCGCCGCCTCGCGCGTCGCGCTGATCACGTGGTGCACGAAGCGCAGCTTGGCCACCACCGCCGGCGACAGCGCGAACGGATAGGCATCGGCCACGCCCATGCTGCGATTCAGGCTGTTCAGCGCATAGGTCAGCGGAAACCAGCGCCGCATCAGGTTGCCGAAGCTGGCCTCGTCGACCGAGGTCTGGTCGTCGAGATGCGGCAGGCTGTCGTCGTCGGGATCGAGCACCAGCCCGCAGGCATTCGCGGTATCGAGCGTGTCGACCATGTGCAGGTAATGCGCCCAGGTTTCGGCCCAGTCCTCCCAGGGATGCATGCTCGCGTATTCGCTGATGTAGCTGTCCTCCCAGCCCACCGGCGCGCCGTTCTGGTAATGCGCGTCGAGCGCGGCCTGGTAGTCGGCGCGCTCGTCGCCGAAACGTTCGCGAAAGGCTTCCTGCCAGGCGCTGCCGACGATCAGGCGATCGAAGTAGTAATGGCCGATCTCGTGACGGAAATGCCCGACCAGGGTGCGATAGGGCTCGTGCATGGCCGCTCGAACGCGCTCGCGCTCGGCATCGTCGGCCTCGGCCAGGTTGAGCGTGATCAGGCCACTGGCGTGGCCCGTCATCACCGGCTCGCTCTCGGTGGCCGCCTTGAAGGCGAAGCTCATGCCGCGCTCCGGCGCCAGCAGGCGCGATTCCACCGGCAGCCCCAGCATCGTCAGCGTGTAGACCAGGCGCCGCTTGGCCGCCTCGGTGCGATACCAGAGCGGGCGATTGTCCGGGTTGGAGAGGTCGGGAATGGTTTCCGTCAGCGCGCAGGACTCGCAATAGCTGGCCGGCGAATCGGCCGGGACCATCCAGTTGCAGACGTTCTCGACCGAATAGTTATGGCAGGGCCGGTAAAGCTGCCCGGCCACCGAGGGGTGCAGGCTGCGCCACTGGCCCGAGGACGCGTCGATCTCGAACGCCCCCACCTCGCCCACCTCGGGCAGGTAGCCGAGCGGCGCCTCGCAGCGCTCGCAGCGCACGTTCTCGAAGAACACCAACTGCCCGCAGTTGCCGCAATGAAAGGTCTTCATCGATTTTCGTCCTCGCCTCGTCCTCGTTCTCGTCCGGTCCCGCCGCCGGCGGGTCGCTCGGCCGCTTCACCGCCGGCCGCGCTCAGCGCTTGCCGGCACGCTGCGCCGCCACGCGGCGGCAGTGTTCGAGGTAGCCCACCTCGTGGTTGCCCATCAATTCGATCACGCTGCGCCACAGCCAGAACGGCGCGTCGATGGTCTTCGAGCGCCCCCGCTTCAGCTCCGCCAGCCAGCGCGTGCGGGTGGTGCTATCCATCTGCCGCGCATGGGCGAGGCCCACCACGTGCGCCAGGTAGCGCGCGATGCGCAGCGCCTCGGCCTCGTCGACGCTGCCGATCTCGAGCTTGAGGTCGGCCGGCAGCAGCTCGCGCACGATCACCGAACGCTCGGACAGCGTCGCCGCGCACATGCGGTTGCCGAGATAGGGCGAAAGATGGCGCGCGCCTTCCACCACGCGCTTGCCGTTGTCGCGCGGCATCTCGCTGTCGCGATAGCGCGGCGCCAGCGCCGTGGTGCCTTCCTTGATATCGACCAGGCACAGATCGTCGCCCTCGCTGGCGGCGCCGTCGACGTCGAGCAGCACCGCGTAGCGCAGCCGCCCCAGCGAGCTGCAACCCTTGACCCAGTAGGCAGCGTCGAGCAACTCGACATGCTCGGCCGGCCGGTTGCCGCGCAGGCCGACGGCCAGCTCGGCGATGGCGGGCGTGTCGACCAGCGAGGCGATGCCGCTCGACTCGGCACGCGACAGCGGCCAGAAGCGCTTGCCGAGCGGCAGCACCGGCTTCACGCCCATCAGCCGCTCGCGCGCCAGATGTTTCCAGGTGCGCTCCAGCGCGGTGCGCATCACGATGCGCACCACGTCGGGCTTGGGGATCGCCGCGCGCTTGCGCTTGCCGGCGGCCAGCGCGTGCATGTAGCCCTCGTGGACCTGCTCGATGATGCGCGCCGTGACGATGCCCGGCAGGTCGGAGCTGCGCGCGGCGGTGGCCAGCGACAGGCTGAGCCGGATCAGGTCGTGCACCGGATTGCCGATCACGGTCTGGTCCAGATCGCGGATCTGGATCTCGATCTCGCCGGCATCGTTGGCCACCGGGCCGAGGTTGCCGGTATGGCAATCGCCGCAGATCCAGATCGCCGGCCCCTCGGGCAGCGTGCCGACCTTCGCGTCGGCCAGCCACTCGTAATAGCGGGCCGTGTTGCCGCGCACATAGGCGTGCACCGAGCGCGCCATCTTGCGGTTGCGGCGGATCGCCAGCGTCTGGGCACGCTGGCGCGGACGAACATAGGTGACGACCGGTGGCTTCTTCACGCGCACTCCTCGCGGCTCTCGGGGCTGAAGGAAATCCGGCCCGCTCGGAACGCGGGCCGGCTGCAATCTCGAAATTTAAGCACATCCGACCCGATTCGAAAGTCGAGGCGCGGCTCGAATGCGCCGCAGCATGAAGCACCGCCCTCGCCGGCCCGGCCGCCGGCCTGGATGGCGGGCGCGCCGCCACCGCGCGGATCATGCGCCGCAGCATGAAACGTGCCGCGTCGCGCCCGGGAAGCAATCGAATCGCCTCATGCTCGCGGCGGCGGACGACATCGGCATGACATCGAGCGCGCGCTACGCTGCCGGCTGCGTCGATCGCCTCGGCAGGCGCCGCGCGTGCCCTCCCCCTGACCGACTCGTAAAGCGTTTACCTCAAACCGATAGTTTGCTATCGAATGGAATTCCGATATCATCCGCCGGATGTCGAATCTCCATGCCCTGCGCCTGGCCGTCAGCAGCACCCTGGTCACCGCCGCCCGCAAGTGGCGCCGGACCAGCGACTCGCTGCTCACCGCCTACAACGTGTCCGAGGCCTGCGCCACGCCGCTCCTGATCGCCGGCCGGCTGGGCGAGGCGGTCCGCCAGGTCACGCTCGCCGAGCACGTCGGCATCGAGGGGCCCTCGCTGGTGCGGCTGCTCGACCAGCTCTGCGCGGCGGGCCTGGCGCGCCGCGACGAGGACCCGGCCGATCGCCGCGCCAAGACCGTCACGCTCACCGACGAGGGCCGCGCCGTCACGGCGAAGATGGAGGAAGACCTGCGCGTGCTGCGTGCGCGCGTGCTGAAGTCGGTCAGTCGCGCCGATCTCGAGGCCACGCTGCGAGTCCTGAACGCCTTCAACGACTCGGGCGATGCCGGCGATCGGGGCGCGCCATGACCTACCCGAGCCTGCGCGACTGGCTGTTCTCGGGCAAGACCTTCGCCGCCTCGATGCTGGCGCTCTACCTCGGCCTCTATTTCCAGTTGCCGCGCCCCTACTGGGCGATGGCCAGCGTCTACATCGTCTCGAATCCCTTCGTCGGCGCGACCCGCTCGAAGGCGCTCTACCGCGCGCTGGGCACCGCGCTCGGCGCCTCGGCCGCGATCCTGCTGGTGCCGCCCTTCGTCGAGACGCCCTTCCTGTTCAGCGTGATCGTGGCGCTGTGGACCGGCACCCTGCTCTACCTGGCGATGTCGGACCGCACCGCGCGCAGCTACGTGTTCCTGCTGGCCGGCTACACCATGCCGCTGATCGCGCTGCCCACCGTCACCGATCCGACCACGGTGTTCGACGTGGCGATCGCGCGCACCGAGGAGATCATCCTGGGGATCGTCTGCGCCAGCGTGGTGGGCAGCGCGATCCTGCCGAACCGGCTCGCGCCGACCCTGATCGAGCGCGCCGACGGCTGGTTCCGCGACGCCGCCTTCTACGGCCGCGAGACGCTCTCGGG
This sequence comes from Burkholderia sp. Ax-1720, assembly GCF_011753035.1. Classification (NCBI taxonomy): domain Bacteria; kingdom Pseudomonadati; phylum Pseudomonadota; class Betaproteobacteria; order Burkholderiales; family Burkholderiaceae; genus Burkholderia; species Burkholderia sp. Ax-1720. The sequence continues at coordinate 41,329 of NZ_VWWK01000045.1, forward strand.
CCACCTGGCCGGCAAGGCGCTGTCGGCCTGCCGGCAGCGGCTGGCTGCCACCCTCAACGCGCTGGAATTCCTGCTCAGCCAGCTCGGCTACGATCACGCCCATCCGCGCGTGCTGGCCCGCGCCGAGGCCCTGCACGGCCGCATGCAACTGTTCATGCCGCTGATGTCGGCGCTCGCCGATCCGCTGGTCGCGCTGATGCGCGAGCTCGAGAAACTACCGGCCGAGCTGGAATCGCTGCTGGCCGACGCGGCGCGCTGGTTCGACGCGCCGCTGCCGGCGCCGGCCGATGCCACGGGCGCGATTGCCGACCCGGTGGCGGACCGGCTGCGCGAGCGCATCGCCGCGCTGCAGCCGACCGGCGACGCGATGGTGAGCTGGGACGGCGCGCTGCTGTCGAACGCGCTGTGGCGGCTGCGCCAGGTGGTCGACGTGTGGCAGGACTGCCGCTCGCTGCGCGCCCTGATCGGCAACGAGGCCGGCGTCTGGCAGCCGCGCTACCGCCATTGGCGGCTGGGCGGCACCGAGCGCTTCTACGATCGCGGCATGATGCTGTTCTCCACGCTGACCGCGGGCGGCGCGATCGTGTTCGCCTGCTGGCTGTGGATCTCCTCGGGCTGGAACGACGGCGCCGGGGCGGTCACGCTGGCGGCGGTGGCCTGCTGCTTCTTCGCCGCGCTCGACGAGCCCGCGCCCCAGGTGTTCCGCTTCTTCCTGGCGACCTGCGCGAGTGTGGTGTTCGCGGGGCTCTACCTGTTCGTGGTGCTGCCGCACGTGCATGATTTCGTGATGCTGGTGCTGATCTTCGCCGGGCCCTTCATCCTGATCGGCACGCTGATCCCGCGCCCGCAGTTCAATCTGGTGACGATGCTGGTGGCCGTCAACACCGCCACCTTCATCAGCATCCAGGACGCCTACTCGGCCGACTTCCTGGTGTTCCTCAACAGCAATATCGCCGGTGTCGCCGGGCTGCTCTATGCCTTCGTCTGGACCCGCGCCACGCGCCCGTTCGGCGCCGAGCTGGCGGCGCGCCGGCTGCTGCGCTCGAGCTGGGAGGACGTCGCCAAGTCCGCCTCGCGCCAGCCGATCGCCGACCAGCGCAACCATGCCTCGCGCATGCTCGACCGCGTCACGCAACTGCTGCCGCGCCTGTCCGCGTCCGACGATCACCGCCATCCCTCGATCGAGACCTTCCGCGACCTGCGCGTCGCGCTCAACGCGCTCGACCTGCACCGCTCGCTGCGCCGCCTCGACGGCGACGTGCCCGAGGCGATCGACCGCGTGCTGGCCGGCGTGACCGCGCACTACACCGCCTGCGCCGAATCCAATGCGCGCCAGCCGGCCTCGCCGGCGCTGCTCGAATCGATCGACGACGCGCTCGACGCGGTCGCGATCCGCCACCTGATCGGCACCACGCAGCAGGGCACGCCGCCGCGCGGCGAGCCGGCCCCGGGCGATGCGCAAGCCGACGGCCCCGTCGCGCCGGCAACGCCTGCCGCTCCGGTTGCGCCCGAGGCAGCGGCCTCGCC
>NZ_VWWK01000464.1:0-812 GCF_011753035.1 Burkholderia sp. Ax-1720
GACTCCGCTGCCTTTGCCGCACCCTTCTGCAGTCGATCGAGCGCTTTGTCGGCCCCGTGTTCGCGAATCTGCTCGATCGCCAGCGTGCCGGCGACGGCGCCATCGCGAACCATCTGGTGCAGTTCAACCGGGGCGCGTTCGAGCAATCCGACATCGCGGACGGTTTGGTCCGTGACGTTCAAGCGCTTGCAGATCGCCGCAAGCGTCATGCCGTGAATGTCCCGCAGCTCGGCAACGACGCCCGCCAGTTCGAGCGGCGACGAGCGCTTGCTGTCGTTGCTGAGATAACCGTCGATGACCATTTCGGCGCGGCTGACCGTCTTGGCGTCGCGCACGACAACGGGGATCTTGCCGACATCCTTACCCGCCTCGATGGCCTTCCCGGCCGCGAGGTAGCGGTGCTGCCCCTTGTACACGTAGAGCAAATCCTTGCCGTCGACCTTTCGCGCGTAGCAATGCAGCGGCGAACCCTTGTCGTAGCCGTTTTCGACGATCAGTGCGGTGAGGTGAGCAACCCACTCAGGATCGACCGGGCGGATGTTGTCGGCCGGATCATAGTGAAGCTGACCGTAAGGCACCATCCAGAGGTCTGCCGACGTCGCGCCGGCGGCCGCTGCGGCTGCTTTCGTGTTGCCAGTGGGGATCGGCGCAATGAGGTCGAGGTGGCGCGTCCGTTCGTCCATCACGCAGTCTCCGTGTCCGTCTGACGTTGGCCGTTGCCGCGCTTCTTCGCCTTGCGGATTGCCATTGAGGCCGTCTTGGCCGCTGCGCGCTTCTTGTCACGCAGCCGCTTTACCGCCTGGGCGCAGTCG
>NZ_VWWK01000465.1:0-800 GCF_011753035.1 Burkholderia sp. Ax-1720
CCGGCATGCCCGAGCGTTCCGCCTTCCCGGCGACGGTGGCGCCCTCGCGCGCCGGCGAGGCCGGCGCGGGCCAGCATCGTTTCCGCATCGACGCGGCCACCACCGGCGCGCTCTCCGCGCTGGCCGGCCGTCACGGCCTGAGCGTCTATCAACTGCTGTTCGCGGCCGGCGCGCTGCTGCTGGGTCGCTACGCGGCGCAGCGCGAGGTGGTGCTCGGCATGCCGGCGCATGCGCGCGAGCAGGCCGACGCGAACACCATCGGCTATTTCGCCAACGTGCTGCCGATCCGCGTCGCGCTCGACGACGGCCAGCCGATCGGCGCCTGGCTGCGGCAGGTCAAGGCCGCGATCGTCGACGGGCTGCGCGACCAGGCCTTGCCGCTGCCGGTGCTGGCCGATGCGCTGGGCGCGACGGGGCCGCTGGTGCAGACCGTGATCTCGCTGCTGGCGCTGGGCGCCGGCCGCCCGGCGCTGTCGGCCGGCGATGCGGCCGTTGATGCGGCCGGCGATGCGGCCGAAGGAGAACGCCTCGCGCCGTTCGCGCTGGGTAGCGCGGGCGGGCGCCTGGCGCTCGGCGACAGCATGCTGGCCTCCTGCGAGACCGGCCATGTGCGCGCGCCGTTCGACCTGACGTTCCAGCTTTGCGAGGACGGCGGCGAACTGGCCGGGGCGATCGCCTATCGCGCCGAACGCCATGCCGCGCCGATGATCGCGCGCCTGGCCGCCAACTTCGCGCGGCTGCTGGCTGCATTGAGCGAGGCCGGCGACTCGGCCCGCGTCGGCGAGCTGCCGATGCTGGCC
>NZ_VWWK01000466.1:0-783 GCF_011753035.1 Burkholderia sp. Ax-1720
GCGCCGACCGCGAGCGGCACGCGCACCGCGCGACGCACCTGGGCGGCGACGCGCTGGTTGACCTCGTCGGCGCCGCGCGCGCCGCTGCGGGTGGCGCACAGGATGCGGAAGCGGTTCAGCGCGTCGAACAGCGGCAGCGGATCGGGCTCGGCCGTGGCGAGCGCGGCGCGCAAGGCCTCGCCATAGGCGTCGAAACCGTGCGCGAGGCGCTCGATGGTGGCCACGGACAAGGCGTCGCCGCTGTCGTCGTAGTAGCGCGCGGCGGCGCCGGCTTCAGTCGACAAGGCATCGAGCGCGTCTTGCGCCGCGCCGCGGCGGATCGCCAGCGACAGCCGGCCGATCGGCGAATCGAGGCCGAAGCGGTAGTTGCGTTCGAGCCAGACGACGCAGTCGGCCAGGGGGGAGATGGCACCGACGGGAGGTGCCGGTTCGAGTCCGGCCTCAGGCACCGAAGCGCGCGCCTCCCGATTCATAACGGCGCCCGCGACATCCTGCTCGTCGATCCGCCAGGCATCGAGCCAGCCCAGTTCCTCGGGCTCGATCCAGGCATCGAGCGGCGCGCCCGCGAAGCTGTCGATCGATACCGCGGGCAGCGCGACCGGCTCGACGATCGGCGCCTCGTCGAAATCGAACAGGGAAGCCTGCGCCGGCGGCTGCTCCGCTTCGTCACGCGCCTTGCGCTTGCCGCGCGCCGTCGCGCGCGTGGTCGTCGAAGCCGGCCCGGCGGGCGGCGTCACCGCATCAGGCGCCGCTCCAGCCAGCGCCGGCGGGCCGCCCGCCTCC
>NZ_VWWK01000467.1:0-780 GCF_011753035.1 Burkholderia sp. Ax-1720
GGCCCTGCTGGGTCGGCAGCGCGTTGCGCGCGCCGCTGGAGGAAGAGTTTTGAACGCGCACCAGGTCGCCGTGGTGGTGAGCGGGTGCGACCGTGACGGTTCGCTGTCGCGCTGCCTGCGCAGCGTGCGCGGCGCCGATTGGGGCGAGCTGCCGGTCGAGGTGCTGTACGCGACCGACGAACCGCTGGGCGACGATGCCCGGCTGGCCGCCCTCGACGGCGCGCGGGTGATCGCGGCCGACACGCGCGGCATCGGCCAGGCCACCACGCGCGCGGCGATCCGCAACGCCGGCTGGCACGCCACGCATGCCGACACGGTGCTGTTCCTGGGCGCCGACACCCTGCTCGACCGGCACTTCCCGCAAGCCGCGCTGGCGCGCCTGGACGCGCAATGCGCGGCGGTGCGCGGCCAGTGCCGCGAGGCGCTGCCGCATCAGTCGCATTACGCCGCGGTGGTCGACCTGGACGGCGTGATGCCGTTCGGCGACGCGCTCGACTGCGTGGGCGACGCCCTGTTCAGCCGCGAGGCCCTGCTCGACGTGGGCGGCTTCGACGCCAACCTGGCCGACGGCGAGGCCGCCGACCTGTGCCGCCGCCTGGCGGCGCGCCGCTGGCGCATCGTCGAGCTGGCGATCCCGATGACGCGCCACGACGACGTGCTGGCCCGTTTCCGGGATTACTGGCGCCGCGCGGTGCGCATCGGCGAGGCCTATGCCGCGGCCGACGCGCGCTGCGCCGGCCGCGCCGCCTTCCCGCACGGCTACGCGCCGCAGCGCAACCG
>NZ_VWWK01000468.1:0-766 GCF_011753035.1 Burkholderia sp. Ax-1720
ATGGCGCGGCGCGATCGCGCGCGGGCCCGCGCCGCCCGGCACCACCGCCGCGCCCGGCGGCAGCGGCAATGCTTCGGCCGGCAGCCCGGTCAGATGCATCAAGGTAGCCAGCGGCACGCCGAGCGGCGCCTCGTCGAGCAAGGCATCGAGCCGGCCCTGGTCGAGCCACGCGGCAATCGCGTCGAGCCAGGCACGCCGCGCCGCCGAACGACGCTTGTGCGCCGGCCCGAACGGATCGAGCACGCGGCCGCCGCCGACGGTGCGCGTCGCCTGCGCGTTACGCACGATGAAGCGATCGCCCGGCATCGCGAACACCGGTTCGTCGAACACCAGTTGCGCGCGTGCCGCTTGCCCGGCGGCGATCGTCTCGCCGTCGATCGGCACCACATGCGCCACCTGGTGCTGGGTGCCGAGATGCACGTGCAGCGGCGCCCAATGCGCGAGCGTGAGGTCCGCATCGGGCAGCAGGCGCAATTCGACGTCGATGCGCGGCGAGGTGCTGGCCAGCCGCGCGTCGACGATCGCATCGCCCCGCGAGAGCGCCGCCTTGTCGATGCCGGCTAGGTTGAGCGCGCAGCGCTCGCCGGCATGGCCGGTCTCGGCGGCCCGGTTCTGCGCATGCAGGCCGCGCACGCGCACCGTCTCGCCGCCGCGGGCCACGCGCAGGCTGTCGCCCGCCTGCACGCGGCCCGCGAAGGCCGTGCCGGTCACCACCGTGCCCTGCCCGGCCAGCGTGAACACGCGATCGACGGCGAGCCGGAACAGG
>NZ_VWWK01000469.1:0-763 GCF_011753035.1 Burkholderia sp. Ax-1720
AGGCCGAGATCGCGCTGTATTTCGATCCGCGCTACGCGCCGGGCGCCGGCGAGGAGGCGCTGCCCGAGCCGGCCGCGGCCCTGCCGCTGGCGGCGGGCGCGGCGGCCGAGGATCTCGACACCTTGTCGGCCCGCGTGGAGCGCGCCGCCGTGCCGGTGGTGTCGGCCGTCTACATGCAGCAGCAGCAGTACCTGCAGGTGCTGGGCGTGCTGACGCGCGAGATCGCCGCCTTCTGTGGCGATCCTGCGATCGCAAATGCCGGCAACTGGGAGGCGCAGATGACGCTGGATCCCGCGCTGCTGCCGCATACCAGGCTGTCTCTGTCGCTTTCGCGTTTCAGTCTCCTGCTTCGGTTCGATGCGCAGGACCCGGCCGCCCGGGACTTACTCTTGACGCACAGCACGATGCTCCAGCGCGAACTCGCCGATACGCTGCGCGCCTGGGGCGAAGTCCGCGACATCGAACTCACCGTCTGGTAACCCTTTCCCCCGCATGGCCGACATCCTTCTCAGCGCGACGGACAGCGACGACGACGCGAGCGATCCTTCCGCTCGCGCGGCGGGCGCGCCCGTGCCCGCCGCGTTCGGGACGGCGGGGGCGCAGGTCGAGGCTTCGTGGCAGCGGCAACAGCCCGATGATCAAACGGCGGGCGGCGAAGCGCCTGCCGAGGTCGATGCCGTGCCTCCCGCCGCGCCGATCGCGCGCGCCGTGCCGCGCCGCATCGACACCAGCCTCGCGCGCCTCTCGCAGACCGTGCACGACA
>NZ_VWWK01000470.1:0-707 GCF_011753035.1 Burkholderia sp. Ax-1720
CGGCACAGACCACGCTGATCTCGGCGCGCCTCGCGCGCTGGACCAACCTGGTGGACCTGTATCGCGCGCTGGGCGGCGGCTGGATCGAGCACAACGGCGACCAGCCGCGCGAGGCCGATGCCCCGGTTGACTACAGCAAGCCGGCGGCAGCGGCCGTACCTGCCTCGCAGGCGGCCAAGGCAGGCTGAGCGGTCTTCATCGAACTCGCGGCCGCGGCGGCATCGAACTCAAGCCGCCGCCGTCGCGAGCAGGCACCGAGGAACGCGTGCCGTTCCTCTTCACACCCCGGAAGCCTCGCGGCTTCCGGGGTGTGTCTTTTCCGGGGCCGGAATATCCGTGATGCGTCATCGACCTGTCGCCGCGCGACATCGGCGGGTGCTGCCCCCGTCGCACGCCGATTCCATCCCACTGCCTTGTCGCAATTCTTCTAGATGCCCGGCCGCGCTTCCGATTGAATAGCGTTCCGAATCAGGCAATTCGTTCGAGGCGCGCCGGCTGGCGCGGACCAAGTCTATTGATCGAGGACGTCGGGAAAATCATGTTCAACTATTCCACCAGCACCATCGAAGCGGTCGATCCGGACCTCTGGCAGGCGATCCAGCAGGAAAACCAGCGCCAGGAAGATCACATCGAGCTGATCGCCTCCGAGAACTACACGAGCCCGGCCGTGATGGCCGCGCAGGGCTCGCAACTGACCAACAAGTACG
>NZ_VWWK01000471.1:0-637 GCF_011753035.1 Burkholderia sp. Ax-1720
CCCGTGTCGGGCAGCTTCCCGTCCGACGGCGTCTACGCGACGCAACCGGGCGCGGACGGCGCGCGCAGCGCCAGTGGCCAGGCCGCCGCCGACATCGGCTGGCGCAACTTCTTCGCCGATCCGCGCCTGCAGGCGCTGATCGAGATCGCGCTGAAGAACAATCGCGATCTGCGCGTCTCGGTGCTCAACATCGAGGCGGCGCGCGCGCAGTATCAGATCACGCGTGCGGGCTTGTTCCCGACGCTCGACGGTACCGGCACGGGCAACGTCCAGCGGCTGCCGGCCGGCGTGGCGACCACGGGGACAGGGCAGCCGTTCATCTCGCGCAGCTACAACGTCGGCCTGTCGGCCTCGTGGGAGCTGGACCTGTTCGGCCGGATCCAGAGCCTGAAGGACCAGGCTCTGGCGCAATACCTGTCGACGGCCCAGGCCCGCAAGGCGGCGGAGATCTCGCTGATCTCGCAGGTGGCGGATCAATACCTGACGCTGCAGTCCACGGACGACCTGTTGAAGGTCACCGAGGACACGCTGAAGACGGCCCAGGATTCGTACAACCTGACCAAGCTGCAGTTCGACAACGGCACCGGCTCGGAACTGGACCTGCGCCAGGCGCAGACGGTGGTCGAGCAGGCGCTGG
>NZ_VWWK01000472.1:0-252 GCF_011753035.1 Burkholderia sp. Ax-1720
GAAAAAAAAAAAATACATAATCATAATATATGCGTCTCTCTGACGTTTGGAGGTATTATCTAAACTTCATTCACAACTCCACACCTACACATCTATTCTGCGCCATTTACTCACTCGTTACTATTGTATCACTAAAGAGACACTTGCAGATTGCACACATCACACATCCATCTTTTTTTTTTTTTTTTTTTTTTTTTTTTTTTTTTTTTTTTTTTTTTTTTTTTTTTTTTTTTTTTTTTTTTTTTTTTTTTT
>NZ_VWWK01000473.1:0-594 GCF_011753035.1 Burkholderia sp. Ax-1720
CCGGGCCGAGCGCGCCGGCGGTGATCCAGACGCCGAACGGGCTGCCGCAAGTCAATATCAACAAGCCAGGCGGCAGCGGTGTGTCGGTCAACACCTACAACCAGTTCGACGTGCAGAAGGCCGGCGCGATCCTGAACAACTCGGCCACCATGGTCCAGACCCAGCTTGGCGGATGGATCAACGGCAACCCGAACTTCGGGCCGAACGATGCGGCGCGCATCATCGTCAACCAGGTCAACAGCCCGAACCCCTCCCAGATCCGCGGCGCGCTGGAGATTGCAGGCGCCCGTGCGGAGCTTGTCCTGGCGAATCCCTCGGGTATCTATCTCGATGGCGCGGGCTTCATCAATACCAGCCGCGCGACCCTGACCACGGGCATGCCGTTCTACGGAGCCGACGGCTCGCTGGCTGGCTACAACGTCAACCGCGGCTTCGTGACCGTTGCCGGGGCGGGTCTCAATGCCTCGAATCTCGATCAGGTCGACATCATTTCCCGCGCCGTGCAGGCCAATGCGGCGATCTACGCGAAGAATCTGAACGTGATCGCCGGCACGAACCAGGTCAATCACGACACGCTTGCCGCGACGCCGATCG
>NZ_VWWK01000046.1:0-42174 GCF_011753035.1 Burkholderia sp. Ax-1720
CACGCCGATGCGCAGCGGCGCCGCCGGGCGTGTCGCCCCGGCCGTGGCGGAAGCGACGGCCGGCGCCGGCGGCAAGGACCACGCAGCGCTCCAGCCGCAGCACAAGGCGATGCCGAGCACGCGCGCCGCCATCAGCCGGCGCGAGGCCGGCTTGCCGAGGCCGCTCACGAAGCGTCCCTCAGGATGGTCCGGAAGCCGATATGCGAGGCGGCCAGGTCGGCTTCCTGGCTCTCGCGCGACGAGGCGCGGTAACGCACGCAGTAATCGCGCGCGCAGAGGAAGGAGCCGCCCTTGATCACCATCGGCGTGTCGCGAGGCCGCGAGGCCGGCGCGACGGCGGCGGTGTCGCCGTTGGTATGCGATTGATGCGGGCCGCTGTAGGCATCGCGGGTCCATTCCCAGGCGTTGCCGATCATGTCGTAGAGCCGGAAATCGTTGGCGGCGTAACAGCCCACCGGCGCGAGCCCGGCATGGCCGTCCTCGGCCGTGTCGATCACCGGAAACACGCCCTGCCAGTAGTTCGCCGCGGGCTTGCCGTCGCGGCCAACCGGCGCGGCATCGAGATCGGCGCCGTCGCGGCCCGCGTTGCCCGCGTATTCCCATTCCGCCTCGGTCGGCAAATCTCGGCCGAGCCAGCGCGCATAGGCCAGCGCATCGTGCAGCGTGACCAGGGTCACCGGCAGGTTGCCGCGCCCGTCCACGCCGCTGCCGGGGCCGGTCGGGTGCCGCCACGAGGCGCCCTTCACCCAGCTCCACCAGGCCAGGTCGCGCGCGGCCAGTTCCTCGCGCGAGGGCACGTGGAACACCGCCGCGCCGCCTTGCCGCTCGGCCTCGGTCAGGTAGCCGGTGGCGCGCACGAAGCTGTCGAACTGGGCCACCGTGACATCGGTCTGGTCGATCCAGAAACCGCCGACGCGGGTGCGCCCGTCGCCGGCAGGCCGCTCGTCCGGATAGCCGCGCGTGCTGCCGAACACGAAGGCGCCGGCATGCAGATGGACCATGCCCGCCTCGGGATCCTCACGCCAGCCGGCGGGAATCCCGCCATAACGCTCGCAGCGCGACTCGCTGCCGAGCGGCGCCAGCGGCCGGCCGCGGTTGGCCGCGTCGAACGCGGCATCGGGCGTGGCCTGCCAGCCCGCCGCCGCATACGAGAGCGCGAAGGCGGCGGCGAACAGCGCGACGCCGGCCAGCGCGGTTTTCGTCACGAAACGCATCGATCGCGGCTCAGTAATAACCGACCGGGCGCAAGGGCTCCACGCCGCCCACGCTGGCCATATAGGCGTTCCACTGCTCGAACAGGGTCTGCACGATCGACGGGTTCTGCGCCGAGACGTCGTTGGTTTCGCCGCGGTCGGCCTTCAGGTCGTAGAGCTGCCAGTGGCCGTCGGCCGGCCCCAGCGGCGGCTCGGTCCACAGCGCCTTCCAGCGGCCGTCGGCGCTGCGCAGGTAGGCGCGGCCATAGGCTTCGTCGCCGAACGGCGCGGTATGCACCTCGCCGGTGGCGGTGCCGGCCAGCACCGGCAGCAGCGACTTGCCGCTGACCGGGTAGACGTAGCGATCGCCGTAGATCACCTTGCCGCGATTCGCGTCGACGCCGGTCAGCGTGTTGATCAGCGGCGGCGCCGGCTGCGAGGGCGGCGTGACGCCGGCCACGTCGAGGAAGGTGGCGGTGTCGTCGGTGACGTGCGTAAACAGGTTCAGCGTCGGCCGGGCGCTCGCCTGCCCCGGCAGGTGCACGATGGCCGGCACCGACACGCCGCCTTCTGCCGAATACCCCTTGCTGAGGCGCAGCGGCGTGGCGCTGACCTCGGCCCAGCGCAGCCCGTATTGCAGGCGCTGCGCGTTCTGCTGGCCGTTGTCGGTGCCGAGCGCCGAATACACCGGGTCCTGCGCGTTGGCGGTGTCGGTGGCGGTGGGATCGGCGCCCGAGTCGATCGGCCAGCCCTCGGCGCCGTTGTCCGACTGAAACATGATGAAGGTGTTGTCGTATTCGCCGATGTCCTTCAGGTGCTGGATCAGCAGGCCGATGTTGTAGTCGAGGTTCTCGACCATCCCCGCGTAGATCTCCATGTAGCGCGCCTGCGCGCGGCGCTCGGCCGGCGACAGGCTGGCCCAGGCCTTGTCCACCTTGCCCTGGCCGTAGTCGCTGTAGCCGGCCGAGGCGGGATGCACCGCGCTGATGTACTGCGCGGCCGGCGTGCCGTTGTTGGCGGTGGCGGGCGAGCGCGTGAGCGTCTCGGGCAGCCCGCCGAACGGCTGGAAGTCGGCCGGGATCAGGCCCAGCGCCTTCTGCCGCGCGATGCGCGCATTGCGGATCGCGTCGTAGCCGGCGTCGTAGACGCCCGCGTACTTGTGCAGCCACGGGTCCGGCACCTGCAGCGGCCAATGCGGCGAGGTATAGGCCGCGTAGGCGAAGAAGGGCTTGCCGTCGCCGTGGTTCGCGTCGATATCGGCGATCAGCTTCTGCGTATAGAAATCGGTCGAATAGAACACCGCCGGATTGCCGCCGGCGCCGCCCGCCTGGCCGGGCTGGCCCGGCTGCACGTAGCGGCCGTCTTCCGTGTAGTTCCGCGAACCGGCCGGTTCGTGCGCGAAGTGATTGGTGGCGGCGCCGCCGAGCAGCGCGTAGCTGTGCTCGAAGCCCCATTGGTCGGGCGTCTGCCCGCTGCCGCTGGCGCTGCCGACGATGCCCGAGCCGAGGTGCCACTTGCCGGCCATGTAGGTGTGATAGCCAGCATCCTTGAGCAGTTGCGCGACCGACAGCGAGCGGTCGTTCAGGTAACCCTCGTAGCCGGGCAGGCCGCGGCGTTCATCGGTCGGCGCGCCCATCGTGCCCTCGCCGACCAGGTGGTGGTCGGTGCCCGAGATCAGCATCGAGCGCGTGATCGCGCAGACCGTGCCGGCATGATGGTTGGCGAGGATCCGGCCCGAGCCCACCAGCGCGTCGAGGTTCGGCGTGTTGATCTCGCCGCCGAAGGCGTGGATGTCGGAATAGCCGAGATCGTCGGCCATGATGTACAGGATGTTGGCGCGCTTGTGCGCGGCCGGCGGCGTCGAAGGCGCGCTCGGGCCGCTCGCCACCTCGCTGTCGCTGCCGCCGCAGGAGGCCAGCGCCACCGCCCCGGCGATGGCCGCGGCGAGCAGTGGCAGGCGAACACGGGAACACGGGCTGGGCGAGGCTGCGGAAGATGTCGAGGCGGCGGATCGATTCATTATTGTCGTGCGCGGAACGCTCAGGCTGCGGGAGCCGCGATCTTATCCGCGCGACCGGGGCCGCCAAAGTCCGATTCTTTCGATGCTAAACCGCGCGCGGAATAAGGCCGCCGCCGGCCAGCCGCGCCCTCAGGCCGGGCCGAACAGCTCGGTGTAGATCTCGCGCAGCCAGTCGACGAACACGCGCACGCGCGGCGAGAGCTGCCGCCGATACGGGTACAGCGCCGTGAGCGGCAGGTCCGGGCTGCGCCACCCGGGCAGCACCTCGACCAGCCGCCCGTCGCGCAAGGCGCCCTCGAGATGGAAGCGCGGCACCTGGATCAGCCCGCAGCCGCGCTCGGCGGCCACCACGTAGTTCTCCGCGTCGTTGACCGAGATCCAGCCGCCGATGTCGTAGTCGCGCACCTCGCCGTCCACCACCAGCGAGAACGGGTAGTCGATGTTGCCGTTGCTCGAGAAGAAGCGCACCGCGCGGTGCCCGGGCAGCTCGTCGGGATGTTTCGGCATGCCGAATTCCGCCAGGTAGGCCGGGCTCGCGCAGATCACCTGCGGCATCATCGCGAGCCGCCGCGCGACCAGCGAGGAATCGTGCGGGCGGCCGCCGCGCACCACGCAGTCGACGCCCTCGCGTACCAGGTCGACCAGCCGGTCGCCGCTGCTGACCACCAGCTCGATCTCGGGATAGCGGCGATGGAAGTCGTCGATGCGCGGGATCACGATCGTGGTGGCGTGCGTGCCGTGCATGTCCACGCGCAGCACCCCGCGCGGATTCGAGGCCACCTGCCGCAGCGAGGCTTCGGCATCGTCGAGCTCGGTCAGCACCAGCACGCAGCGCTCGTAGAACGCGCTGCCGTCCGGCGTGGGCCGCACCTGGCGCGTGGTGCGCTCCAGCAGGCGCGTGCCGAGCCGCGCCTCCAGCTGCTTGATCGCGTGGGTCGCGCTGGCGCGGGGAATTCCGAGCATGTCGGCCGAGCGGCTGAAGCTGCCCGTTTCCACGATCCGGGTGAACAACTGCAGGGTATCGAGACGGTCCATGGGCGCGATTGTTGATTCGGGTTGAATGTGAGCGTCACTTTATCAGCATCGACACCAAGAAATTGCCGTAATTTCCCCCAATCGACCGCGCAATTATTGATGCCGGTTGAATTGTGTTCGCAAGCCGCGTGGATTTATCGGGGCGCGGGAAAGGCGAAGAATGCATTCCTGACGGGCAAGCCAGCCCTCTCGAACCCAGGAGCCCAAGCATGAATGCATCCCCCACTCGCGCCGCGATCGTCACCGGCGGCTCGCGCGGCATCGGCCGCGCCATCGCCACCCGCCTGGCCGCCGACGGCTTCGCCGTGGTCGTCAATTACGCCGGCAACGCGGCGGCGGCGCAGGAAACCGTCGGCGCGATCGTCGAGGCCGGCGGCACCGCCATCGCCGTGCAGGGCGACGTGGCCAGCGAGGCCGATGTCGCGCGCCTGTTCGACACCACCGTCGAGCGCTTCGGCAGCGTCGACGTGGTGGTCAACAGCGCCGGCGTGATGTCGATGGCGGCCATCGACACCGAGCAGCTCGAGGCCTTCGATCGCACCATCGCCACCAACCTGCGCGGCACCTTCCTGGTGCTGGCCCAGGCGGCCAAGCGCATGCAGCGCGGCGGCCGGATCATCGCGCTGTCCACCAGCGTGATCGCGCTCTCGTTCCCCGGCTACGGGCCGTATATCGCCAGCAAGGCCGGCGTCGAGGGCCTGGTTCGCGTGCTCGCCAACGAGCTGCGCGGACGCGGCATCACCGCCAACGTGGTGTCGCCGGGGCCGGTGGCCACCGAGCTGTTCTTCAACGGCAAGACCGACGAGCAGGTCGCCAAGCTGGCCAAGCTCGCGCCGCTCGAGCGGCTCGGCGAGCCCGAGGACATCGCCTCGGCGGTGTCCTTCCTGGCCGGCCCCGACGGCGCCTGGGTCAATGCCCAGGTGCTGCGCGTGAACGGCGGTTACGCCTGATTCGACTGTCTCGACTGTCTCGACGCGCGGCGGCCCGATCCGCCGCGCACCTTCCACGCCGCGCGTCTTGCGCGGCATCCCGGCCGAGCGATCGGCCCACCCATCCGGACCGCCACCATGCCATTCGCCAATTTCAAGTTCCCCGAAGGAATCCTCGATGCCGCCACCAAGGAAGAGATCATTCACCGCACCACCGCGATGTTCGTCGAATACTTCGGTGAAGGCGTGCGCCCGTATTCGATGGTGCTCGTCGACGAGGTCGTCGATGGCGGCTGGGGCCGTGCCGACGAGACGCTGACGCTGGCGAAGATGGGCATCACGCCCAAGCAGCCCGCCTGAGCATTCCGAGCCGCACATCGCCATGGCGGGCGCGCCGTCATTGCGGCGCGCTCGCCATGCTCGCCTCGCCTGGAGCCGACGATGCCGACCACCCCCACCTCCCCCTCGCTGTCCTCCGACGGCGCGCGCGCCGTGCTGCGCATCTCGCTCGGCGCGATCCTGCTCACCCACGGCCTGCCAAAGCTGCTGCATAGCGCACACGGCGCGATGGCCGATCCGATGACGAATTCGATCCGCCTGATCCGCGACGGCGCCGGCCTGCCCTTCGCCGAGCAGCTCGCCGTGCTGGTGATGCTGATCGAGACCGCGGGCGCGGTGCTGCTGATGCTCGGGCTCGGCACGCGCGCCGTGGCCTGCGCGATCTGCGCCGAGATGATCGGCATCGCCTGGGTGCTCGGCCCCACCTGGCCCTGGCTCGAACGCGGCATCGAATATCCGGTGCTGATGGGCGCCGTGGCGCTGTCGATCGCCTTGTCTGGCGGCGGCGCCTGGTCGCTCGACGCGCGCTGGATACGGCGCCGGCAAGCCGCGGCCTGAGACTGGACAAACCGGTCCATCTTCGTCATACGTCTAAGGAGAAATCTCCATTTCCCGCGCCCAGTGCGGGTTTACACACGACCGCCGGATCTAAAGGCGCCTCCCTTCCAGGCCGTTATAGGAATCGACCACATCATCCAGGCGAGGCGCGAAACGCATGAAGCTGTCCACCAAACTGTCGATACTCGTGATCACGGCGCTGGCCGGGATCCTCCTGATGGCGGCCACCGCGCTGAGCGTGATGCGCGAGGCCCTGATCGACAGCCGCGGCGACCAGATCGTGATCCTGCTGGGCAAGGCCGAGCATCTGGTCGACAGTTACCGCGAGCGGCAGGCGCGCGGCCAACTCAGTGCCGAGCAGGCACGACAAGGCGCGCGCGACGCGCTGGCCGCGCTGAACGTCGACCAGAAGAGCTACTACTGGGTCAAGGATGCCGACAATATCAACCTGGTCCACATCAACCCCGACTTCGTCGGCAAGCGCACCACCGACAACCACACCGCCAGCGGCCTGAGCGATCGCGAGGCCTATGCCGCCGCGCTGGCGAAGTCGCATTTCGCGCTGGTCGACCTGCTGATCAAGCGCAACGCCAACACCGAACCGGAGCCGAAGCTGCAGGGCGTGGTGCGGATTCCCGAGTGGAACTGGCTGGTCGGCACCGGCTTCTTCTATGACGATATCGATCGGGCCTACTACCGGATCGCCGGCCTGCTCGCCGCGATCACGGTACTGATCGCCGTGATCGTCTCGGCGATCGCCTACATGATGGTGCGCAGCGTGCGTCGCACGCTCGGCGGCGAGCCGGCCCATGCCACCGAGATCGCCAGCCACATCGCCAACGGCCAGTTGCAGCTCGAGTTCGACGTCTCGCGCGCCGCGCCGGGCAGCCTGATCGCCACGCTGGCCGGGATGCGCGAGCGCCTGGCGGCGATGATCGCCGAGATCCACACCGCCAGCCAGGCGATCGCGCATGGCGCAGGCGAGATCGCCCAGGGCAATCTCGACCTGTCCCAGCGCACCGAGCAGCAGGCCGCCTCGCTGCAGGAAACCGCGGCCAGCATGGAGCAGATCACCGGCACGGTGAAGCAGAACGCCGACAACGCGCGGCATGCCAACGGCCTGGTGGGCAGCGCCACCGAGGCGACCTCGCTCGGCGGCGAGGCGGTGCGCCAGGTGGTCGATACGATGTCGAGCATCGCCGAGCAGTCCGCGCGGATCGCCGACATCACCTCGGTGATCGAGAGCATCGCGTTCCAGACCAACATCCTCGCGCTCAATGCCGCCGTCGAGGCGGCGCGCGCCGGCGAGGAGGGCCGCGGTTTCGCGGTGGTGGCCGCCGAGGTGCGCTCGCTGGCGCAGCGCAGCGCCTCGGCCGCGAAGGACATCAAGGAGCTGATCCAGGTGTCGGTCGACAAGGTGGGCGACGGCAACCGGCTGGTGCAACTGGCCGGCGAACGGATGAACGAGATCGACCGTTCGATCGGGCAGGTGGCCGACATCATCGGCGAGATCTCGGCTGCCTCCGCCGAGCAGAGCACGGGCATCGACCAGGTGGGCCGCGCGGTCACGCAGATGGACGAGGTCACGCAGCAGAACGCGGCCCTGGTCGAGCAGGCGGCGGCCGCGGCCACCTCGCTGGACGAGCAGGCGGGCAGGCTGCGTTCGGCGGTATCGGTGTTCCGGCTCGCCTGAGTCTGGCGCGAGCCGGGCTCGCCGTCGGGCGCGGCAGGCACGATCGGCCTGCGCGAACCCCGCCTCAGAGACGCCCGAGCAGCGCCGGCAGGTCGCCGTCGAACGCGTAGCTGCCGGTATGCGTGGTATGGAACCAGGGGCAGGCATAGATCGCCCCGCCCAGGTCGCGCCATTTCCGGCAGAACGACAGGTCCTCGGACAAGGGGCGCCCGTCGTCGGGCGCATGCAGGAATTCGAAGTGCTCGTGCAGGTGCGTGGAATGCGGCAGGAGATGCCGGTAGTTCGAGGGGATCACGACACGCTTGTCGGGATAGGCGCTGGCGAGCCGGCCGAACACGGCGCGCTCGATCATCATCATGCCGGCGCCGCCCGCCGATACCTCGACCGGCTGCTCGCCCTGGCTCAAGGCGCCCTCGCCGATCGCGAAGACGGTGTGCCGATAATCGGCCGCCACCCGCGCGACCTGCTGCGCAGACAGTTCGGGACGGCGCCGCGCCGTCTCCACCACCGCCTCCCAGTTGATCTGCTTGGCCGGATACGGGCCGATCGCGATCTCGGCCCCCAGCTCGAACATGCGCAGCACGTCGCGGCCCTCGAAGCCGACGTCGGCGTCGACGAAGAGCAGGTGCGAGAGCGTCGATTCGCCGAGGAAGCGCTGGATCAGCACGTTGCGCTGCTCGTGCAGCAGCGCGGTCCCGCTCACGTAGAAGAATTCGAAGGCGATGCCGGCTTCCAGGCAGGCACGCTGCAGCGACAGCAGGCCGCTCACGTAAGGCATGAAGCAGCTCGAACCATAAGCGGGTGTCGCGACGAAGATGCCTCGAGTCGTTGTCATGATGGCCCGGTGGAAAATGGACACGGTGGCTTCAGCGATCCCTTTTTATTGAAAATCGGCGCGACCGTCAACGACTTGTCACGAACCGCAAGATCGCCGCGGCGCGCCATGACGGACGAAGGGCCGGCGCTGCAGGCAGCCCGGCCCTGTATCTGCTATCCGTGACCGGCTGGCGGGCGCCGCGCGAATGCGGCGCCGCTCGCCGGAGATTCGCCTCAGCAGCCGGTCGGGCCGCTGCCGGTGGTCGTGCCGAGCAGGCCGACGAAGCGCTTGTAGGCATCGACCCGGCTCTGCACCTGGGCCGGATTGCGCCCGTTGCACTCGAGCGAGCCGTTGATCGAGCGGATCGTCTCGCCGAAGCCGCGGCCGCTGGCCATGGCCTGGTGCGGCGTCATGGTGCCGGCGCCCGATTGCGTCATCCAGAACCAGATCGCGGTGGCCCAGGAGATCGTCGCGTCGGTGGCCACCCAATCCGGGTTGCCGAGCAGGTTCAGGCCCAGCGCATCGCCGGCTGCCTTGTAGTTGTAGTCCCAGCTCAGCTGCATCGGGCCGCGGCCGTAATACTGCTTGCCGCCGCAATTGCCGCTGCTGCAGTAGCTGTTCCAGTTCGCCTGGTTCGATTCGCGGATGTACACCAGGCCGCCCGTTTCATGCGAAACGTTTGCCAGGAAGGCCGCGATTTCCTGCTTGCGCACGTCCTGGCTGGCCTCGCCGGCGAAATCGGGGTAGCTCTTCAGCGCGCCGACCAGGCCGTCGTAGGTGTAGAAGCTGTTGCGGGTCGGGAACATCTGCTCGAAGGTCGCGCGGCTCAGCGGGAAATCGGTGCCGTTGCCGGGCGAGGTGCCGCCGTCGCAGGTGGTGGGCGCCCAGTACCAGGTGCTGATGGTCGGATCGGTGCCGTCGCTGCCGTTGGTGCCCACGTTGACGAGCTTGTAGTACTGGCCGTTGGCCTGGTACAGCACGATGTCGCCCTTCTGGTAATTGACGCCGCGGCTCCAGACCTTGAAATTGCAGGCCGCCGCCGCTTTCAGGATCGGGGCGCCGGTGGCGGCTTGCGCGTGCGCCTGATTGGCGATCAGGCAAACACCGGCGGAAGCCAGGATGCAGACGATTGCTTTCAGAGACCGTGATTTTTTCATGATTTATTCGAAATGCGGAGTCGATGAAAAACGGATGATTCGCGAATGCGCGCGAATTGCCGACATGGGCCACCCGGCAGCCGCCCGACGCGGCCGGCACGGCGTCCGCGAGCTATCCATTTCGTTATCACGGAAATAATCGCGGCCAGATGACGGGTTCAGATTGAGCGATTAGAAAGCTTTCCGTCAACTGCGCACTGGCATTCCTGATAGCTATCATTTCCCCCAATATTTGATTCGATAAAGCGAATGCCGGATTGGATTGATTTTCATTTTCCGGAATCGAACAAAATGATGGGAATAACAAAATCAGGCCACGGGCGGCGGCGGCCGGCTCGGTGCAGCCGGGCAGGCGCGATCTTGAACGATGGGAGCGCTCGCCGTCAGATCAGAACTGCGCCGTCGCCTGGAAACCGATCGTGATCCGCGCGGTCGGGAAGCCGGATGGCTTGTAGACCGGCGTACCGGCGAACAGGTCGTAGCCGTAGGCGCCGAGGCGTGTCGCGACGCTGCCCTTGATGCCGATCACCGCGCCCGCGAGCTGCGTGCCCACCAGCACGATCGGCTGCGGCCCCCACACGCGACCGTAGTCGAGGCCCACGTAGATCGCCTGTCCGCTCTGCCCGATCGGCGCCTGCAGCTCGTTGCGCCAATAGAAGCCGCGCGACGCCGCCAGCATCGTTTCGCCGTCGAATCCTCGCACCGTGTAGCGGCTGCCGATCGTCAGGTCGTCGATGTAGTACAGCGTGTTGCCGGTGTATTGACCGTGGAACGTCGTCACGTACCGGAACGGCTGCTGCGCGATCGCGAACGGCACCGACAGGTTGGCGTCGAGCACGGTCATCCGGTAGCGGTAGGTCGGGCCGCCATCGGCTGCGAGGCTGTCGTCCCGCGCGCCGAGTGCGCCAATACCCTGCCGGTACGCGAGCGTGCCGTCGAACTGTGCGTGGCCGAAGTAGTGTCGATCGGTCAGGCCGAATTCGACGAACGTGTTGTTGCGGCGCTGCTGCGGAATTTCCGTATCTTCGATGAAGCTTTGCCCGAACCGGCGCGACAAGCGAAACTGCGCGCCGAATACGTCGTTCTGGCTGCGTGACAGCACACGGTTCAGCTTGAAATCGATCGTCTTCGAATTGCCGCTCGCGATGAAGGTCTGGTTCACGCCGGCGATCTGCTGGTAGTAGGTGTTCGTGTAAGCGGACAGCGACGCGGTCCAGTAGCCCCACGGGATCGAATAAAAACCGTTCCAGCCGTGCGAGCCCAAGCGCTTGTCGCCAAACTCCAGATCCTGGCTCACGCCGATGTTGAAGATGTCGTTCAGGCCCAGGGGATTGTCGATGCCGAGCGACAGGTTGCCCTGCAGACGGCCGGTCGCTCGCGTACCCGAGTTGTCGATCGAGGCGACGACCGTCCACGGCTTGCCGCGCTTCACGTCGAGTACGACGTCGCTCTCACCCGGCACGTCGGCGGGAACGATCTGCATCGACACGTCCTGGCTCGTCACGCGCTTCATTTGCTCGAGGCCCTGTTCGAGCTCGCGCAGGTTGAGCAGTTCGCCGTCGCCGGTCGGGAAGGCGGTCTTCCAGGTGCCGCGGAGCTTTTCATCGGCGAAGCGCACATGGCGGATCACGCCGGGGATCAGCGAGAGCTTCAGCGTGCCGGTGGAGAGATCCTGTTCGGGCAGCAGCACGCGCGTCGTGACGTAGCCGCGTGCCAGGATGGCTTGCGACAGGCCCTTGACCAGCATGCCGAGGCCTTGCTTGCCGACGCACTGCCCGGCGTAGTGGTCGAGCCACTCACGCGCGAAGGCGAAGCGGTCCATCGGCAATGCCGATGCGCCTTGCGATTTCAGGGAAGCGGGCAGCGCATCGGGGACGTCGAGGGATAAACGATCGATGCGAAAGCACGGCGTTTCCGATGGTAGCGGGGGAAACTCGGCGCTCACCGTCGCGGCCGAACGTACACCCGGCGCGGAGACGGCCCGTTCGCGCTCTCGTGCCTGTTCCTGTTGTCGGGTTTGCTGGTCGTTGCCTGGGATGATTGGGCGCGGGGCTTCTTGTGCCGACACGGCCATCGGTATCAGCCATGCGGCCGACAGCAGCACAACCGGGGTACGGATAGTCATAGATGCGGTTTTGTTAGTTCGATTTTATGGCTTGGGTGCAAGGTGCCCTGGAATCCATACCCATTCGGTGCCGCTCCATTTCCAAAAGCCCATAACCCAGATCGTGCTCGACCACGACGGCAACACGGGCTCCATTTCAGGCTTGGGTGGAGGACGCGGAGGTGCGTCTGGAGGCACGGTCTCGCATGCGGCGAGAAGCGTAGAAATGACAAACGACAGGGCCAAGGGCCATTTGACTTTCTTCATTGTTGCCTCAATGTCGGCGACGTCGACCGATCAGGTTTTAAACCACCGGAAAACGCGGCCGATCAGTCCTCGCGGAGGAGGCACCCAGCCGGGCTTCAGGAAATCGTAGACATCATCGTAGTGATCAAGAGGCTTGACCGGCATCAGTTCCATCGGAATCAGCGGATGATCTATCTGGACGGTAATGCCGCGATGCCAACACAGCTTCGTTTCAAGCGCCCCGTAATAGGAGATGAAATCTTCATCGATTGGATCGTGACTTTTGATCGAAGCATGCTTGGTCTGGATCAGGTCCTCCAGGGCAGGTTTATCCTGCTTCAATAGCAGTGAATAGAAGTCTCGCTGCTCAGCGCACTCGGTCCTGAGTGGCTTTCGTCCATTTTTTGCGATTCTCCCGATCATCTCTGCAATCTGCTCATCGTCGCCACGAATAGCAAGATGAATCATGTAGAGGTGAAAATCGTTGCTGAGTGGGTCATGCCGGTGTCGCGCGAATTGTTCCTGCTTCAAACGCAAAACCTGATCCAACATGTCAACGTTATCCGATAGCAGGGCAACCTCAATTTCCGCCCCCGTGTCGAAAGAACAACCTCCGGCTTCGCCTACACTCGCCAGCGCCAGCTTGATCGACAGGGAATAGTTTTGCTTAAAACCGGAGACGTCATTATCGATAAAGTATGATCGAACACCGATGGCCTTGTGATAACGCGACACGCTGGAAAGTACAGCGCCACGCTGAAATTTTCTCCGCCGCCCGGAACTTAGACCCTCGATTTTATCCAGCATTGCTTTCTCATGGAACGAAATGATTCGTTCTAGATCGTCTCTTTTTTCATTGCCACTCATGGCGTACTCCAATTCGGTTTCACCAAAACCATTCTGCCATCGCCGACCCCAGTCACAACTTTTACTAAATTCCCACCACTTTTTGCTTTGTCGATAATTTCGGCTGTTCGCACTAGATTTGCATCCTTTGACTTTGACAATCTATCAATAGAATAATTAATCCAATCATCGTTCATCTGTGTTTGCAGACTGCCGTTCTCAGGGTTCAATTTTATTGATCCGTTGGAGTTCAGCGGCTTGACTTCATTGACGTACACTTTGTCACCCTTGATGTAGACTCCATCGAAGCAATTGACGCCGCATTTACCATCCAGTGGCGCGAAGCCGTTACGTACGAAGTAATTGTTGGCCACATATTCCCGGGCCTGGCCCTGAAGTTCCGTAGACGGAAGCTGGTCGAGTTGTGACAGCACGCCTTGTTCCGCGGCATTCAGCTTCACCGGCATGCTCTCCATCGTTACCTTGCCGGTGCTAATGAACCCTTTGCCTGTCGGATTCACTGTCCCCGCCAACCAAACGTCAACCGACTCACCCACGCGCGCGGTCGTCGACGCGATCTTGTTCGTAAGGATACCGCCGATGACCGTTTCTTCGATCGTGTAATCCGGTTTAACCGAGCCGTTTTGCGTGGCGAAGTTACTCAACCGACCCTGATCACGCTGGCTTGCGCCTGGCGCGATCGAACCAGGCAACGAGCCCAATGCAGAATTCAGATATTCGTCGGAACGCTGCGCGGGCGTCGCACTGAAATACGTCTGTGCCGACCCATCGGAGATGATCGGCGAACCGCGCACCAGAATCGGCTTGCCCATATACTGCGACAGCATGTCTTGAGCCGCCTGAAGGTTCGCCAGGTAGGAGCTGAGGCCCCCCATCGCGCCTTCGCTGGTCGGATTGTTCGCCGTCTGGATCAGCGTTTGGAGATAGGCCATGTTCTCCTTGTTCGCTGTGTCGTCGACCATTCCCTTCGCCGCGCGCTCGAGCATGTCGGTCCAGTAGGTCGTTGCCTTCGCCACGCAACTTGAATCGCCGCGGCATACCGCTTGCGCTTTCTCCTTCGCGAGTTGTTCGACGACCTTCACCTCTTCTACGTGAAGCTGCCGATTGTAAAGCTCGTTGTTGCTGGCCGACCCAGCACCAGCCAGCGCACCGGATGAACCGCCACCCGCGACTGCACCAGCCGCCGCACCGCCGGCCGTCGCCACGATCTCGTTCAGTGCATTGCGCGCCGCAGCTTGCGCGCTCAGCGGCAACTGGCTCACGGTCTGATCAATGATCGGCTGCGCCAAGGACTGCAACACGTCTCCGGCCAGCGAACCAGCGACCGCGCCACCGAGGTTCCCCCCCGACAGCGCCGCGCCGATCGCCGCCACGGCTGCATGCAGCGCGTCGCGTCCCGCCCCGCCTTCGCCGAACAGCGCCTTCATCTGCGGATTACTGTTTTCCAACTGCGTCGCCGCTTCCGCCACCGCGAAAGTCGCGACCTTGCCGAACGCCTGCGCAAACGCCAGGTTGTTCTGGACCTTCTGCAGGTTGAACGTGTTTTCCACCGTCTGGTTCGCGTTCGCGGTGTCGCGCGACAGGCCAGCCGTGCTATCCGTGCCGTTCTGTTCGTCCGACTTCACGACGATCTGCGCCGGACTTACCGCCGCGTGCGTGACGCCGCTCGCGCTGTCACCCGTCTGTGCGAAAGTCGGCCCTCCCGAGATCGAAAAACCCTCCGATGATCCGGAATACGACATCTTGTTCTGGATGTCGGTAAATCCGAGACTGCCGGTCGTCAGCGTGTTGCTATCGGCCGGCGCGGCGCTCGCGATCTGCGCGCCGTTGAGTTGCGTGTGGCCCGCCACGTTGACATCGAACCCTCCCTTGCCTGCCACGATGCCGGATTGCTGGTTCGCCGACGCATAGTTCGCGTCGATACTGGTATGGCCGATCGATGCGTCGACACCGCCACCTGAGCCGAACGTAAAGCTACCGCTCGCCCCCGTGTTGTGCTGGTTGCTGCTGTAGTTCGACGTATCCTGAAGACTCGTCATCGTCAAATCGCCGCCGACGTCGACCTTGACCTTATCACCCGATACCCGTGCGCCGGTAAGCGTGGTGTCACCGCCCGAGGTCATCGTCAGATTGTTGCCGGCCGCCACCGTGGTGTTGGTTTGCGTGACGCCATCGCCATTGCCTTGGCCATGTGCGTTGGAGCCATTCGCGAAGACGCTGATGCCGGTGTTCTTGCCCACGCCGATCGCCACGCCCGCATTCCAGCCGGTCGAACTGTTCGAGCTGGTGCTCTGCTCGGTACTCTGCGCGCTCTGCAACGTAATCGCGTTGTTGGCATCAAGTACGACGTTCTTGCCGAGTACCGACGCTCCGGTCATCGCAATGTTGCCGGTACCTGCTTGGGCATTTCCGTTCGCGTCCGGGGTGCCGGTCGCGACAATTGAGACGTTGCCATTGCCGATGATCGACGCCCCCTTCGCATCCGAAAGCGATGTCGTCGCATTGCTGCTGCTATGGCTCGACCCGATGCTGAGTTGTACCTGAACGCCCTTGGCGGCCTCGCTGACGTTACCGTTCGACAGGGCATTGGCGGCACTCTTGATCCCGCCGCGGTTCTGGTATGCCTGCTCGGCTGCCGCCACGCCTTGTACCGCCGCGAGGCGCGAATCGCCCGACTGCTGGCCTTGGCGGACGGCGCCTGCCATCGACTGACCGAGTCCGACCAGGCCGCCGCCCAATCCGACGCTCAAACCCGACTGGCTGAACTGCTGCGACTGCGCGTCCTTGTAGGTGTCGTACGCGGCGTTCACGGTCACGTTCTGCGCGGCGACTCCGACATCCTGGCCCGCCACAATCGTGCTCCCCGTCATCGTCGCGTTTTTTCCAGCCTGGATCGTGACATTGCCCTGAGATGATCCGATCACACTCCCTTTGTTCATCACGGAACTGCTTTGGTCCTGCTGCGCGGCCGAGCGCGAACCCACCGTCACCGACAGACCGCCGTTCGTGAGGAGGCCCGATTCCTTCTTGTCGAAATAGCTCGACGATTGAGTCGTGTCTTGTGAGGTCGTGATGTTGACGTCGCGCTTGGCCTGCAACGTGACGTCGTTCGTGCCCACCACGTTGCTGCCCGTCACGTTGATGTCGCGGTTGCTAACGACGTTGATGCCGTCGGCCGACACCGTGCTGCCCTGGCTATAAGCCGCCGTCTGGTCGATCCCGCTCGCGATCTTCACGCCGCTCACCACATTGCTATGGCTGTGCGTTTCGTGCGAGTTCAGCTCGTGCGTTTCGGTTGCCGAGCCGATATTCACATCGCCGCTCGCCATCAGATTCGCATTGCCTGTACTCAAGCTGAGCGTGCTGCCACTGATCGTGAGATCCTTGCCCGATGCAAGCGTGACCGTATCGCCTCCCTTCAGCGTCGTGCCGGTCAGTGCCTGGTCGGACGTGTGCAGCGTCTCGGCATAGCTGCCGTGACTGTCGCTGCCCGAACTGTTGCTGTTCACGGTCGAGGTTGCACTCGCCGTGCCGAGCGTCACGTTGCCTTTGGCCGCGATCGTCCCACCCTGGCCCAGGTCGATCTGCGCGCCGCGCGCGGTCAAATCGCCGCCGACACCGATGCTCGATTGTCCACCGACGCTGACCGAACTACCGGTCACCTTGTTGATATCGGTATTCGACACACCATTGGCCCGCTGCACGATCTTGTGCTCGCCCGTCTGCACGGCACCGAGATCCCAGTTGCCGCCGACATTCATGCCGAGATTACCGCCGACGGACAGGTCGCCCGCGTTCTGCTGGAAGTTGCCACCGGTCGTGATCGAAGCATCGCCCGCAACGTCGAGTTTGGCGGTCGGCCCGAGCGTCGTCACCACGCTCGTCGCGCCGTCCCGGCTCACGCGCGTGTTCGTCTTCGTCGCCGTGTCGAGAATCAGGTCCTTGCCCGCGTCCAATTGCAGGCTGCCGGCCTTCACGTTCGCCGATGTCAGATCGATGTTGTTCTCGGTCGAAAGCGCCATCAGCCCGCCGCCTTGCAGCGCGCCGAATGCGTTGTCGATCTGCTTGCCCTGGATCGCCAGCGTATTGTCCGCCTTGATGGTGCCGCTGTTCGTGAACGACTGCGCGTTCTGGAGATCGATGTTGGTTGCGGCGATCAGCGGGCCATTGACGTTCTGCTGGCTGGCCTGCGCGAGATACACGACCGGCACCAGCACCGACTGGCCGTCGACCACGCGCGTTTCCATCAGGACCACGTTGCTGGTCAGCTTGGCGACCTGATCGGCCGACAGGCTCGCGCCGATCGGCAAATCGAGCGACTTCGACAGATCGGCGCCGGCCGCCATCAGCGATTCATACATCGTCTGCAGGTCCGCATACGGTCCGAGCACCGCCTTGCCCGTCAGCGATGTCACCTGATTGCGTACCAGTTGCTGCTCGTAGAAGCCGTCGCCCAGGCGCTTCGGGATATGCGTCAGGTCGACACCGATCTGACTGAAGAAGTAGTCGCTGGAGATGAAGTTCTTCTGGTTCGTGAACGCCGGGTTCGTCTCGATCACATAGCTCGCGTTCGGCGCGGCGGTCGGCTTGAACAAGCCACCCTGAGGAATGGCGAGGTTGTTCAGGACGTTAAGTGCCGTCGCGCTGGCAAGGATCGGATCGACCGGCGCGGACGGCGCGCCGTGCACCGACGACGCCCCCGATTTCGCGCCGCTCGCGTTACCGCTCAGCTTGGTCGGCGTGAGTCCTGGCACCGATTGCCCCGGCAGCAGGCCGAGCGGCGGAATCGATGCGTTACCGGCCGTGTTATTGACGCTGGCGCCCGTGCCCGAGATCGTGCCGTTCGAACTCAGCGTCGAAAAATAGCCCGGCAGCGTGTAGTCCTTGAGGGAGGCTGGCGCCGCCTGTGTGTAGCCGCCCGGGCGCCCCGTCACGAACGGCGCGTTGCCGAACGGCAGTTGCCAGTCGTGCTCGGTGTTGTCGTAGTTGTTGTAGTGGTATTGCCCCGAATAGGAGACCGTCACGCCCGGCAGTTTCTGGCCGGACGCCGCCCAACCGTCGGCGTCGTAGCGGGCGGGCATCTTGATGTCGCCGACCGCCGCGATGTTGCTCCAGTAGTTTTGCAGCGTACCGACCGACGACGCATCGATCTTGCCGCCCGACACGATCTGAGCGGCCGGGCTGAGGTCAGTCACAGTCGTCGCCGTCGCGCTGTCCGCATAGTAGGTCGTGAACTGATAAACGCTGTTCCACTGACCGCCATGAGGCGGCTCGGTGTAGACCCCACCGATGCTGTCCGGATCCTTCACGCCGATCTGTCCCGTGCGGCCGTTGATCGGAACGCCGAACTGCGCGAGCGATGCCGGGTCGATCTGGCTGGTGGACGTCTTCATCACGCGGCGCGTGCTCGTCACCTTGTCCGCGTGCAGTTCCATGTCGCCGCCGGACTGGATCAGGGCCGACACGTTATTGACGAGCGCGGCGTTCGTATAGCTGCCGCTCGCGTCCTTGCCGCCCGCCAGCACGACCTTGCCCATGCCGAAGATGGCCGCCGTCGCCATCGAGTCGGTCGCGGTCGTGTCGTCGCGGTTCTCGATGTCGTGCGCGAGGATGTCGAGCGTGCCGTTGCTGTCCGATGCCCCGATCAACGCGGTCGGCCCGAGGTTCGAGATCGTATTCGTCGCGTTCAGCGAGGCGCTGCCGCCCACCAGCGCGCCGGTATTGGTCAGGTTGGTCGACTGCGTGTGCAGCAAGCCGCCGGCCGTCAAGGCGCCCGCGTTGACGATGTTGCCTGCGTCGACGCTCAATGTGTTGACCGACTGCAGGCTCGCGTTGTTCGTGAAGGTGCCGGGCAAGGTGAACGCGAGATCGTGACCGACATTGAACTGGGTATCGGACGCTACCGTGTAGTCGCCTTGGAGATGCACGTTGGCGTCATGCGTCGCGCTGTAGGTGCCGCCGCCTTGCAGCGTGGCCGCGGCGACCGCCAGGTCGTGCGTCGAACTGATCTGGCCGTTCGTATTCGTGATCGCGCCGGTTGTGGTGACGTTCACGTCGCCGCTCGAATTCGCGACGTTGCCAAGAGTGCCACCGCTGTTGTCCAAGGCGCCGCCCTGGACATGAAGCGATGCGCCGCTGAGCTGGCCACCTTGCCTGTTGCTGATCGACGCCGCGCTGACCGTCACATCGCCGTTGCCGGTGATGGTGCCCATGCCCGCCACGCCGCCAGCATGGCTGTTGGTGATCTGGCTGCCGCCCTGCACCGTCATCTTGCCGGTGCCGAGGTCGACAATGGCGCCATCCGCGTTGTCGATCGATGCCGATTGAACGGCGAGCGTGCTGGTGTCACCCGCGCTCGATTGCCCGGCCTGGACGTGCCCGCCTTGGTTCGACAGTGCACCGCCGCTCTTCAACGACAAGGTCGCGTCCGATCGCAACAAACCCTGCGCGTTGTTCACGTCGCCCGAAATGGTCGCGTCGATACCGCGTTGCGCGGCGAGGATACCGCCCGCGTTGTTCCAACTGCCAGCGTTGACGACCGCTTGCCCCTTGGTCACGATCGTACCCGAGGCGTTGTTCAGCACATTGGCTCCATTGCCCGGCGCGATCGTCAACGTCCCGGTCCCGGCGTGCGTGATGGTGCCGCCCGCGTTGTTCAGCTCGGCCGGCGTGAGCGTCAGGTCGGTGGCGTTAGTCTGGATCACGCCGGACGCCGAGTTATCGAGCGTGCCGCTGACGTTCATCCCCATCGCCGACGATCCATACTGGGTGATCGTACCGCCGTGGTTCGCGAGATTAGCGGCCGTCAGCGCCAGCTGATTGGCCTCGAGCCTGCCGCCGCTGTTGTCGAGCCTCGAATCGGCGGTGACCGACAGGTTCGGCGCGACGATCGAGCCACCCTGATTCGTCATCGAACCGGTGTGGATTGTTGCGCTCGTGCCCGCACCGACCTGGCCATCGTCGTTCGCCAGCGTACCGCTCGCGACGCTCAGATCCGTGTTCGACAACAGCTTGCCGCTCGCATTGTTCAGCGTGCCGGCGACGCTTGCCGTCAGTCCGTTCTGCGCGTTGATCGAGCCCGACGTGTTGTTCAACGTGGCGGTTTGCGTGACGACGCGCCCATTGCTCGCGATCGCACCACCAACGTTCGACACCGAGCCCGCCCCGCTTCCCAGCGTCAACTTGCCGGTGCCGGCATGCGTGATCGTGCCACCGTCGTTCACCAGCGAGGCCGGGGCGAGCATGAGGTCGGTGCTGTCGGTTTGCAGCGTGCCGCTGGCATTGTCGAGCGTGCCCGAAACGCTCACGCGCATCGCGCCGGTGCCGGTTTGCGTGATCGTGCCGGCGTGGTTCGCGAGATCGACCGCGGTGAGCGAAACCTGATCGGCTTGTACCGTGCCGGCGCTGTTGTCGAGCGTGGTTGCGCTGACCGTTGCCACCTGGGCGCCGATCGAGCCGCCATTGTTCGTGAGATGCGCGCCGGCATCGACTGCAATGCTCCGCGCTGCTCGTAGCGTGCCAGCGCCATTGTCGATCGACTGGCCCGCGACACGCAGATTCGTGTTGGACGTGATCGTCCCGTGGTTCGCGATGTTGCCGCCTAGCACGCTAACATCGCCATTGGCGCCGATGACACCGCCTTGCGCGCCGTTCGCCGTCGTGCCGGCTGCGTTGGTCAATTGACCGCTGGTCGTCAGCGACAGGCCATCGCCATTGAGCGACGTGATCCGACCTGCCGTGTTGTCCAGCGACGCGCCAATCACCGTCATGCCAGCCGCGCTTTGCAGGGTGCCCTGGTGGTTCGCGATGGCGCCGCCACGGATGTCCGCCGTGCTCTCGGAAACCAGCTCGCCGGATTGGTTGGCGATCTGGCCGGTCACGTCGACCGACAACGGGCCTTGCGACGAGACCTTGCCGCCCTGGTTCGACAAGGCACCGCCGCTCAGCATCGTGCCCGCGCCGCTCGACATGCTGCCGTGGTCGTTGATCACCGTGCCGGAAGCCTTCGCGTTGACCGTACCTTGTGCGCTGGTCGTCGCGCTCGACAGGTTCACATCGCCGGCTGTCGCGGTCAGCGAGAGATTGCCGTTTGCTGTCGTCTGGCTGCCGGCGAGATTCACACTGGCACCGGTCAGTGACGCATTGCCACCGGCTGCATTCTGGCCCGTTGCGCTCAACTGGCCGGAGGCCGTCAGGTTCAGGTCGCCGCCCTGGCCGACCGCCCCGTCGTTGTTCACGCCCGCGCCGAGCGTGCCGGTTGAATTGACGCTGCCGGCATTCACGCTCGTATTCTGCTGTGCCGCCAGTGTCCCGCTGTTCGTGAGATCAGTGCCAATGCTTGCCGACAGCGACTGCTGCGCGTAAGTCGTACCGCTGTTCTGTATCCCGTTCGCGGCCGACAACGCGAGGTTGCCGCTCGCCGTCGTCTTGCCCGTGAGCACCAGACGGCCATTCGATTGCAGCGTCAGATCGCCTGCCTGCGCCGCGATCGTCCCTGCGTTCGCGACACCGACGCCTGCCGAGTTGCCCACCAAAAACACCCTGTTGGCATACATGCCGCCCAACTGGGCCACATCGATCGCGACAGCGGGAGCAGGAACGTCACTGGCGATCGGCGTCGCGGCAAGCGTGTCGTGATTGACCTGGTTCGTGCCGGCGATCACGTTCAGATTCTTCGCGTAGATCGCCGCATTGGCCTGCACGGCGCGGGAAATGATGTCGACCTGATCGAGATTGGAGGCATTGAGGCCCGCCCCGGCAACGGTCACGAGGCCGCGGTTGACGTTGTAGCCAGCCAGCGAGCCGTCGGCTCCGTAGAACGGCATGCCCGTGGTCAGGGTCGCGCGGCTGGTATTGATGAAGCCCGCGCCATCCAGGTAGATGCCGGACGGGTTGGCCAGGACAAGTTCGGCACGGGCGCCTGCGATCTCCAGCGCGCCGCGGATCTGGGAGGGGTTCGGGCTATTGACCTGGTTGACGATGATGCGCGCCGCATCGTTCGGCCCGAAGTTCGGGTTGCCGTTGATCCATCCGCCAAGCTGGGTCTGGACCATCGTGGCCGAGTTGTTCAGGATAGCGCCGGCCTTCTGCACGTCGAACTGGTTGTAGGTGTTGACCGACACACCGCTGCCGCCTGGCTTGTTGATATTGACTTGCGGCAGCCCGTTCGGCGTCTGGATCACCGCCGGCGCGCTCGGCCCGGCCCCGACTATTTGCGCCTGGACCGGCGTCGACAGAACACCCGCCACCGTCGAGGCGGCCAGCACCGCGGCAGCGCGCATGTCTGACGATCGCTTGACCCGCCGCGCCTCGCCGCTTGCGGATTTGCCCTCGGCCGTGGTCGTCTCGGCGACGGCCACCACCATCCCCCGAAGCCTGGAATACACCAGGCGATGTGCATTCTTGTTCATTCTCTTCGACGTGGCCTGCGTCCATTTCGTTAGTTATGGGACGCGAGCTTACCGAAGCGATGAAAGATAACTGTCAACAATTGCCAAGTTCTTGACGCAAAATCGCCCAAGTTCTGAATTTCAGATGAATCTGATTGATTCGTCTGATTGAGTTTCCAAAGCAGGTCAAATCCCGGTCGACTTGCCGTGCCGGCTGCATCTCGTTACTACGCAGATAAGTTTTCTTATCTCAACGACTCGATTGAGAGAACAAACTCCCCCACCCGAAATCCCCCCTCGCTTCGCATTACCCGACATGCACGTCGACTCCGAAAGCCAAATGATCGGAAGAAATCACATCGCAGTAATGCCGCGCCGCTAAGGTCTGGGGCACGGCAAGCGGCGGCACGCTCGTCGCCGCTGCCGTCAATGGAGATTAACGACATGCCCCGTGTTCGATTCCCCGTTTCGATGACCCTCAAGTCCCTCGCCGCCGCGGCCCTGCTCGGCCTGGCTTCGGCCGGCGCGCAGGCCGCCCTGCCCGATCCCACTACCCAGATCACCCAAAGCGGATATTCGACCGTCTATCTCGGCGTCGATGCCGAAACCGCGACGGTGCCCTCGAACCCCGCCACGGCGGGCGGCAAGCCGACCCTCAGCCGCGCCTACGTGATGCGCATCGACCTGCGCGCGCCGGGCGTGAGCGTGGAGACCACCGGCCATAGCGGCCCGCTGATGACCACCGCGGAAACCATTTCGCAATTCGCGGCCCGCACCGGCGTGCGTCTCGCGATCAACGCGAACTTCTTCGCGCCCTGCTGCGCGGCCACGCCCGAGCCGAAGACGGTGATCGGCCTGCTGGTCTCGCACGGCCAGGTGGTGAGCCCGCTCACCAGCGATCCGACCCAGAGCGAGGCGGTGCTGGCGATCACGCGCCAGGGCCGCGCCTATATCGCGCAGGCGCCGCAGATCTCGGCGCAGGACCTGAAGCTGATCGACACCGCGGTGGCCGGCTCGGCGATCCTGCTGAAGAACGGCGAGGACCTCAGCGCGCAAAGCCCGAACGAAGGCGACCCGCTCAATCCGAACCCGCGCACCCTGGTTGGCCTCTCGCACCAGGGCCGCTATCTGTACTTCGTGGTAATCGACGGGCGCCTGCCCGGTTATTCGACCGGCACCACTAACGCGCAATCGGCCCAGCTGATGAAGGCGATCGGCGCGGACGACGCGATCAACCTCGACGGCGGCGGCTCGACGGAACTGGTGCGCGCCGACCAGACCGGCGTGCCCTTCATCGTCAACACGCCGAGCGGCGGCGCCGAGCGCTACGACGCCTCGGCGATCGGCGTGCACGCGATCAAGCTGCCGAGCCTGCCGGCCCTGCCGTTCTGATCGCGAAAAAGAGGAGAGTGAAGCCGATCCGGCTTGCTTGACCGGCCGGGCGCCAAGGCGCCCGGCTTTTTCGAGGCGAACCCGGCTGTCGCCGGTCCGCCGGAGAGACCGTCATCGATGAATCGCGCCGCGCGGCGCGCATCCTCAGCCCAGCTCGGCCAAATCCCCCTGACCGAGCACCTCGAGCGCGGCCGCGCAGGCGCCGCGCAACTGCTCGCGCATCAGCGCGGGCCCTTCCGGCGAACGCGCGACGATCGCCTCGCGGATCCTCAGCGCCATCTCGAACGAAGCGCGCATGCGGCCGCCGCGCGCCATCGCGATGCGCCGCAGGCGCCGCACCGGCCCGATCAGGGCCGCGTGGTTGGCCTGCAAGGTGCGGTTGTCGGCGATGGTCATGACGATCGCGTAGAAACGATCGAGCGCGTCCACATAGGCGCCGGCGTCATCCGCCTCGACGCTGGCACGCATCGCCGCGATCACCTCGTCGAGCTGGGCGCCGCCCAGCGCCGTGATGCGCTCCGCGGCCAGTTGCACCGCCAGGCATTCGAGCGCCGCGCGCACCGTGTAGATCTCCTCCACGTCGCGCGGCGTCACGTTGCGCACATAGGCGCCCACGCGCGGCACGATCGTCACCAGCCCTTCGCGCTCCAGTTGCGCGAAAGCCTCGCGCATCGGCGTGCGGCTCACGTCCAGCTGTTTGGCGACCTGGACTTCGGACAAACGGCTGCCCGGCGCGAGCACGCCCTCCACAATCGCCTCGCGCAAGGCCGGCACCACCAGGCCCTCGCTGAGGGAATCGCCGGAGGCTTCGATCATGCGCAGGCGCGCGTGGTGACGCTTCGCGATCGAGCCGAGCGAGTTGGCCGCCGCTTCGGATTCGCCGCTCGCAGACGGCTTTCGGACGCTTTTTGGATTGGGCATTGACACCTCGAGGGTTTACTGAATACGCTGTATACAGATTATACACATGGAGACGAGATGGACCGAAACCCTTTGTCTGAGCCGGTTCTGATCGAACGGCAGGCGCACGTGCTGAGCTTCACGCTGAACCGCCCCGAGCACGGCA
This sequence comes from Burkholderia sp. Ax-1720, assembly GCF_011753035.1. Lineage (NCBI taxonomy): Bacteria > Pseudomonadati > Pseudomonadota > Betaproteobacteria > Burkholderiales > Burkholderiaceae > Burkholderia > Burkholderia sp. Ax-1720. The sequence continues at coordinate 24,806 of NZ_VWWK01000046.1, forward strand.
ACGAGATTTCCGCGGCGATGTTCGAGGCGATGTCGGCGGCCCTGCGCGCCGAGGCGCTGGAGCCGGTGGCGCGCGTGCTGCGGATCCGCGCCAGCGGCGAGCCGTTCTGCCTCGGCCGCGAACGCGCCGGCACCGATGCCGTGTCGATCCGCCGGGAAGTGGCGCGGCTGATCGAGATGAAGCGCCTGTTGCGGGCCAGCTCGCTGATCTCGATCGCCGAGGTGCAGGGCGATGCGATGGGTTTCGGCCTGGGCCTGGCGATGCTGTGCGACTTCACCCTGGTGGCTGCCGGCGCCAGGCTCGCCTTCCCCGAAATGCGCAAGGGCCTGCCGCCCGCCGCGATCATGGCCTACGCGGGCCGCTACGCGCTGCCCAAGGCACTGTTCCCGATGCTGCTGTTCGGCGATGCGATCACGCCCGAGGAAGCCCTGCGCGCCGGGCTGGTCACGCGCGTGTGCGAACGCGAGGCGCTGGCCGCCGAAGCCGAGCGGCTGGTCGAACGCGTGCGCGCGCTCGACGACACCGGCGCGCGCCAGTGCAAGGCATTCTTCCACGGCGCGCTGGAGAGCAGCATCGAGGAGAACTTCCGGGCCGCCACCGACATGCTGACGGTCAGCAGCCTGCGACTGATGCAGGCCCGCTGAGCCGCCCGCGCGAGGTTCGCCGCAACGAAACAGGCGCGGGCCGCTGGCACCGCGCCGGATGGAGACAAGCATGATCGTCAATGCAGGCCCCAGGCTCGACCGCTTGCCGATGTCGCCGTTTCATCGCCGCATCATGTGGCTGATCGGCATCGGCATGTTCTTCGATGGTTTCGATATCTATGTCGCCTCGACCGTGCTCGGCGCGACGCTGCAATCCGGTTTCTCGACGCTGACGCAGAACGCGCTGTTCGTCTCGCTGACCTTCCTCGGCATGATGCTCGGCTCGCTCGTCACCGGCTTCCTGGGCGACCGCTTCGGGCGGCGCTTCACCTACCAGGCCAACCTGGCGATCTTCGGGATCGCCTCGCTGGGCGCGGCGCTCGCGCCGAACATGACGCTGCTGATCGCCTGCCGCTTCGTGATGGGGCTGGGGCTGGGCGCCGAGAACGTGGTCGGCTATTCGACGCTGGCCGAATTCGTGCCGCCGGCCAGGCGCGGCCGCCTGCAGGGCCTGATGGCCGTGTTCGTGGTGAGCGGCCTGCCGGTGGCGGGGCTGATCGGCCTGCTGCTGATCCCCTCGCTGGGCTGGCGCGCGATGTTCGTGGTGGGCGGCCTGGGCGCGCTCGGCGTCTGGTACGCGCGCAAGTCGCTGCCGGAATCGCCGCGCTGGCTCGAGTCGGTCGGCCGCGACGAGGAGGCCGAGGCGATCATGACGCGCATCGAGACCGAGGTGGCCGCCTCGCGCGGCGGCCAGCCGCTGCCGATGCCGGTCGCCGCGCGGGCCGCGGCGCCCTCGCCCGCCTCGTTCCGCTCGCTGTTCGCCGGCTCGCTGCTGCCGCGCATGATCGTCGGCTGCGTGACCCTGGTGGTGATCAACACGCTGCTCTACGGCTTCGTGACCTGGCTGCCGACCTTCTTCGTGCACCAGGGCATGAGCATCGCGAAATCGTTCGGCTTCGCGCTGGTGATGTCGGTCGGCGCGCCGATCGGCAGCGCGATCGGCGCATTCACGGCCGATGCCTGGGGCCGCAAGCCGACCATCATCGGCGCCTCGCTGGCGGCCATCCTGTTCGGCGCGATCTACCCCTTCGTCGCCAGCCCCACGCTGCTGCCGGTGATCGGCCTGCTGCTCACCATCCCGATCTACGTGCTGGTGGCCCTGCTGTTCGCCGTCTACGTGCCCGAGCTGTTCCCCACCGCGGTGCGGCTGCGCGCCTCCGGCTTGTGCAACACGCTCGGACGCGGCGCCACCATCGTCACGCCCTTCATCGTGGTGGCGCTGTTCTCGCGCTACGGCATCGTCGGCGTGCTGGCCCTGATGATCGGCCTGCTCGCGATCCAGATCGTGGTGGTCGCCTGGCTCGGCGTCGAGCCCAGCGGCGAACGCCTCGAGGACCTTCTGCCCGACGCGCCGGACATGCCCGACGCGCCCGGCGCGCAGCACGTCGAGGCGCGCGCCGCCTCCCTGAAATGAATCGTTTTGCCCCAAGGACACTCATGGACACCTCCAACCCGAATTCGCTCGACGCGCCGCTGCTCATCGACGGCCAATGGACCACCGCCGAAGGCGGCCGCACCCTGCCGATCCTCAATCCCGCCACGGGCGCCGAGATCGGCGTGCTGGCCGCGGCCAGCGCGCGCGACGTCGATCGCGCGGTGCAGGCCGGGCATCGCGCCTTCGAGGGCGGCGCCTGGCGCGACCTGCCGATCCAGCAGCGCGCGCGCATCCTGAACCGCTTCGCCGACCTGTTCGAGGCCGATCTCGAGCAGTTCTACAAGCTGGAGACGCTCAACAACGGCCGGCCGATCACCGAGACGCGCGCGCAGATCTCGCGGCTGCCGCAGTTCTATCGCTACTTCGCCGCGCTCGCGCTGACGCGCCGCAGCGACGTGATCCCGATCGAGGGCCCCTACCTCTGCTACACGCAGCGCGTGCCGCTCGGCACGGTGGCGCTGATGACCTCCTTCAACCATCCGCTGATGATCCTCTCCAAGAGCCTGGCGCCCGCGCTGGCCACCGGCAACAGCGTGGTGATCAAGGCCTCCGAGCAGACCCCGCTGACCACCGTGCGGCTGGTGCGCCTGCTGCAGGAAGCCGGCGTGCCGCCGGGCGTGGTCAACGTGGTGAACGGCGAGGGCCGCGAGGCCGGCGCCGCGCTCGCCAATCACTCGCTGATCCGCAAGGTGGTGTTCACCGGCGGCACCGAGGTGGGCCGCTCGATCGGCGAGGCGGCCGCGCGCAACTTCGCGCTGACCACGCTCGAGCTGGGCGGCAAGGGCGCGGTGATGCTGTTCGACGATTTCGACCTGGAGCGCGCGGTGAACGGCGCGGCCTTCGCGTCCTTCATCGGCGCCGGGCAGACCTGCGTGTGCGGCGCGCGCATCCTGGTGCAGAAGTCGATCTACGCGGCCTTCCTGGAGCGCTTCCGCGCCAAGGCGGCCGGCATTCGCGTGGGCGACCCGGCCGAGCTGAAGACCCAGCTCGGGCCGGTGATCTCCGAGCGCTCGCGCCAGCGCATCCTGGCGATGCTGGAGCGCGCGCAGCAGGCCGGCGCGAAGCTGCTGACGGGCGGCGGCACGCCGGCCGGGCTCGACGCCGGCTTCTTCATCGAGCCGACCGTGCTGTACGACGTCGACCCGTATTCGGAAATCGGCCAGGAAGAAGTGTTCGGGCCGGTGACCGTGGTGATGCCCTTCGACGACGAGGCCGACGCGCTGCGCATCGCCAACGCCACCCAGTTCGGCCTCGCCGCCTCGGTGTGGACGCAGGACGTCGCGCGGGCGCACCGGGTCGCCTCGAAGCTCGAATTCGGCATGGTGTGGATCAACGATCACCACCGGCTCGACCCGGCCTCGCCCTGGGGCGGCTTCAAGAACAGCGGCGTGGGCCGCGAGACCGGCATCGAGTCCTTCGACCAGTTCAGCGAGCCGCGCGCGGTGACCGTCAACACCAGCGGCAAGACCGTCGACTGGTATGCCGACGACGGCGAACTCAAGCGCCTGAACTGACCGCGATGGCGAGGCGGCGCCCGCTGCCTCGCTCCGGCATCGACGAAGATCGTGCATGCCCGCCGTCGGCGGGCGTTGTCATCGAACCACAGTCGGGCACCCCGGCCCGACGCGTCTGGCTGCGCCATCCACGTGCGCCGCGCACCATCCTCGGGCGCGCGGCAGCGGCCAAGCCGCCGGCGCGCCCGCTCCCCCCTCTCCCCGCGAACCGCCGCGCCGCCCGCAAGCGCGCGCCGGGCCTCGCTCGCGCGGTCCGGCGCCGGCACGACGTCGCCATGCCCGGCACCGTGCATCCTCCGCCATCCCCATAAATCGAATTGATGGATTCATAAAAATCACAAACTTTTTTTATTCATCCCGGCTTCGTATAGTCGAGCCCGTTCCCAAGCAATCCCAATCATTCGAACGACTCGCACCCACCACACGCATGAAGACCTCTCTCAAACTCGCCTCACTCGCGGTGCTCGGCGCGGTCGCGATCCAGGCATCGGCGCAGAGCAGCGTGACGCTGTACGGCCTGATCTCGGCCGGCGTCGGCTACGCCACCAACCAGGGCGGCAAGAACGCCTGGCAAGCCCTGTCCGGCACCAACCAGAATCCGCGCTGGGGCCTGAAGGGCAAGGAGGATCTGGGCGGCGGGCTGAGCGCGATCTTCCAGCTCGAGAACGGCTTCAACGTGATGACCGGCACCGCCTCGCAGAACGGCCGCATGTTCGGGCGCACCGCGCTGGTGGGCCTGGCGGACAAGCGCTACGGCACCCTCACCTTCGGCCGCCAGTACGATGCGATCCACGACTACATCGGCCCGATCATCATCGCCAGCAACGGCGTGAACATCGGCGACAACGACAACGGCTACAACGACATCCGCGTGCAGAACTCGGTGAAGTACGTGAGCCCGGAATGGTTCGGCCTGAAGGGCACCGCGCAATACGGCTTCAGCAACGCCACCGGCTTCGCCAACAACAACGCCTACAGCTTCGGGCTCGGCTACGAGCATGGCCCGCTGCGCTGGAGCGCCGTCTACGCGCAGTACAACAACCCGTTCAGCCCGAGCAACCCGGACGGCGCGATCTCGAACGACTACGCCTCGCCGATCCTGATCTTCGACAAGAGCGCGACGAACCCGTCTGTCTTCGCCAAGCGCCAGCGCATCGCCGGCACCGGCGGCTTCTACACGATCGGCCATGCGCAGTTCGCCGCGCTGTTTACCGACGTGCATTACGACTACCTGGATAATTCGCACCTGCATCTGCAGAACATGGGCGTGAACGTGGTCTACACCATGACGCCGGCGCTGTTCCTGGGCGCGGCCTATGGCTTCACGCGCGGCACCTACGACGTGATCAACCAGAAGCCCAAGTGGCACCAGGTCAACCTGCAGGCCGACTACTTCCTGTCGAAGGCCACCGACATCGCGTTGACGGTGATCGTGCAGCAGGCCGCGGGCGACGCGTCCCATGCGCAGATCTTCGCCTTCGCGCGCTCGACCACCAATCGCCAGATGGTGGCCACGCTCGGCATCCGTCACGTCTTCTAACTCCGGAAAACCATGTCCAACACCAGCAGGCGCTCCTTCCTCAAGACCGGCACCGCGCTCGCGGCCGGCACCTTGCTGCCGCTCGCCGGCTTTGCCGCCGGCGAACGGCGCAGCGTGATCATCGACTGCGATCCGGGCCAGGACGACGCCATCGCGATCCTGTTCGCGCTCGGCGCCAGCGACCGGCTCGACGTGCGCGCGCTGACGGCGGTGGCCGGCAACGTGCCGCTCGATCTGACCGAACGCAATGCGCGCATCATCCGCGACTGGGCGGGACGCACCCGGTCGCTGCCGGTCTACGCCGGCTGCCCGCGCCCGCTGATGCGCGAGCTGATCACGGCCGCCAACGTGCACGGCAAGACCGGCCTGGAAGGCGTCGAGCTGCCCGAGCCGCAGGCGCCGGTCGCGCCGCAGCACGCGGTGCAGTACCTGGTCGAGACGCTGCGCGCGGCGCCGAAACAGAGCGTGACGATCTGCGCGCTGGGCCCGCTGACCAATCTCGCCACCGCGCTGACCGAGGCGCCCGAGATCCGCGACGCGCTGCGCGAGATCGTGCTGATGGGCGGCGCCTTCTTCGAGCGCGGCAACATCACGCCGGCCGCCGAGTTCAATGTCTATGTCGACCCGGAAGCGGCCCGCATCGTGCTGGCCTCGGGCGTGCCGATCGTGGTGCTGCCGCGCGACGTGGCGGTCAAGGCGCCGATCACGCCGGCGCGCATCGAGCCGTTCCGCGCGCTCGGCAACCGCTGCGGCAAGGTCGTGGCCGACATCATGGCGGCCGAGGTGGCCTACCAGAACAAGCGGCGCGGCGTCGAGTCGGCGCCGATGTACGACCCGAGCGCGACCGGCTACCTGGTCGATCCCTCGCTGTTCAAGGGCAAGCTGGTCAATGTCGAGGTGGAGACCACCGGCCAGTGGACACTCGGCGAGACGGTGGTGGACTGGAGCGGGCACAGCGGCCGCAAGCCGAACGCGACCTGGATCACCGAGGTCGATGCGGATCGCTTCTACGCGACGCTGCGCGAGAAGATCGCGACGCTTCCCTGAGGGCGCGTCGCGCGGAACGTGGGGAGCATCTCGCGGGTCGTTGGCGCCGCTCGGCGGCGGCCGCAGGCTTGGCTTCGGCGATCTGCACGGTTCGGCATGTGGACCGCCGCAAGGAACCAGCCGACGCGCTACAAGCCGCGCCGCAGCCACTCGCGGCACAGCCGCACGTGCGGGCCGCGATCGTCGCCGGGCAGGGAGATCAGCGAGATCGCGCGCGTCACGCGCGGCTTGTCCAGGCGCAGCGCGACCAGCTCGGGATCGTGCAGGTGCAGGGTGTAGAGGCTCGGCAGGATGGCGACCGCCAGGCCGTTGCGCGCGAGCGCATAGAGCGGCTCGGTGTATTCCATCCGGTAGGCCAGCTCCAGCGGCAGCTTCTGCGCGCCGCCGGTGCGGGCCAGCGCGTCGATCACGCTGCCGCGCACGAAGCCGCCCAGCTCACGATCGGCCAGCCGCGCCCAGGGCACCGACTTGCGGCGCGCCAGCGGATCGTCGCGACGCAGCACGGCCACCAGTTCGTCCTCGAACAGGTCCTCGTAGCGCAGCGTCTCGTCGCTGTCCTCGGGCTCGTGCACGCCGATGCCGAGATCGGCCGAGCCGTCGCGCACGGCGGCCGTCAGCGCCGGGTTCGGGCTGTCGGTCAGCGCGAAGCGCAGCTCGGGATGGCGCGAGCGCAAGGCCTTGAGCGCGGGCAGCAGGCGCCCCGCCACGGAAGGAATGAAGGAGATGCGCACGGTCTTGGTGCGCTCGCTGAAGGTGCGCGCCATGTCGTCGAAGCTGCCGCGCGCCTGGTTCAGCAGGCGCTCGGCCAGCGGCAGGATGCTCGCGCCGGCGGCCGTCAGCGTGAGCCCCTGCGAGGAACGCGCGAACAGCGGGCCGCCGAGCAGGAACTCGATCTGCCGGATCGCGGCGGTCAGCGCCGGCTGCGTCAGCGACAGCGACTGCGCAGCCTGCGTGAAGCTGCGCGCATGCGCGAGCACCACGAAGTACTGCACCTGGCGCAGGGTCAGCGCGGGCAGCAGCGGAGAACGGTTGGACGGCATCGTCGGGAAAGCGCGGCAGGCCGGCGGTTGAACGGGATGGGCCGCAGTATAGGCGGGATGGGCGGCGCCAAATAATTCAGACAGGATGAAGACGAACATGGCAGCAAGCAAGGGCCCGCGGGCAGCGGCGCCGGACAACTGGCTCGAACGGCGCTTCGCGCTGCGCGAGCGCCGCAGCAGCGTGCGCACCGAGGTGCTGGCGGGCCTCACCTCCTTCCTGGCGGCGGCCTACCTGCTGGTGGTGATCCCCTCGCTGCTGGCCAGCGGCGGCATGGATCGCGGCGCCGCCACCACCGCCACCATCATCGTGTTCGTGCTGGCCAGCGTGCTGATGGGGCTGTATGCGAACCTGCCGTTCCTGGTCGGGCCCGGCATCGGCGGCTCGGTGATCGTCGGCGTCACCCTGGCCGGCGCGGAGCACGTGCCCTGGCAGACCGGGCTCGGCATCGCCTGCGTATCGGGGCTGCTGTTCCTGGCGCTGACCCTGGCCGGCGCGCGCAGCCTGGTGATGCGGCTGGTGCCGGCACAGATCAAGCTCGGCCTGGGCGCCTCGATCGGCCTGTTCATCGCCGTGCTGGGCTTTCGCAACGCGGGCATGGTGATCGTCAACGCCAAGACCAATACCCTCGCGCTCGGCGATTTCACGCGCCCCGGCACCTGCGTGGCCCTGATCGGCCTGGCCGCCGCGGTGGTCCTGCAGGGCCGCAAGGTGCCCGGCGCGATCCTGTGGGCGATCCTGATCGCGGCGGCGGCCGGCGTGCCGCTCGGCGTGACCCACCTGCCGGCGGCCTGGCTCTCCTGGCCGCACTCGATCGCCCCGGTGGCGTTCCAGCTCGACCTGCCCGGCGCGCTCACGCTCGCTTCGCTGCCCTACCTGTTCGCCTTCTTCGCGGCCGAGTTCTTCTCGACGCTCGGCACCACCCTGGCGGTGGGCGCCAAGGCGAACCTGCTCGACGAACACGCCAACCTGCCCAACATCAATCGCCCGTTCCTGGTCGACTCGATCGCCGCCACCCTGGGTCCGCTGCTCGGCATTCCGGCGCTGACGGCGCTGGTCGAGTCGGCGGCCGGGGTCGAGGCCGGCGGGCGCAGCGGGCTGTCCTCGCTGGCGGCCGCCGCGATGTTCGCGCTGATGCTGCTGTTCGTGCCGGTCGCGCTGATGGTCACCAAGGAGGCCACCGCGCCGGCGCTGATCCTGATCGGCCTGTCGATGTTCGGCACCATCCGCCAGACCCGCTTCGACGACTTCACCGACGCGCTGCCGGTGCTGTCGATGGTGCTGCTCACGCTGATGGCCAACAGCTTCGGCACCGGTATCGCCGGCGGGCTGCTCTGCTACGTGCTGGTCAAGCTGCTGGCCGGGCGTTTTCGCGAGGTGCCGGTGGGGCTGGTGCTGCTGGCGGTCCCGCTCGGCTACTACTTCTGGACCGTCGTGAAGCCGCATTGAGAGCTGCGGGTTCACGACCTTCATCACCCGCTGTTGCTGCAGGATCCAGGCAATACCGATAACGAGAAACGAGATTCCCATGAACGAGACACCCGGCAACGTGCCGGCCGCGCGCACCGGCATCGTCCTGACGCCGGCCCATCGCGCCTTCTTCCGCGCCCTGCCCAAGGTCGAGCTGCACTGCCACCTGCTGGGCGCGGTGCGGCGCGAGACCTTCATCGAGCTGGCCGAGCGCACCCGCGCGCCGATCGAGCGCGCCGAGATCGAGGCCTTCTACACGCGCGGCGAGAAGCCGGTGGGCGTGCTGCGCGTGCTGCGCGCGCTCGACCAGCACCTGCTCACGCGAGCCGACGACCTGCGCCGCCTCGCCTACGAATACCTGGAGGACGCGGCCGCGCACAACGTGCGCCACAGCGAGTTCTTCTGGAATCCGACCGGCACGGTGCGCGTGTCGGGCATCGCCTATGCCGACGCGCAGGCCGCGATCGTCACCGCGATCCGCGACGCCGCGCGCGATTTTCGCATCAGCGCCAGGCTGATCCCGAGCATCGACCGCGAGGCCGATCCCGACGAGGCGGTGCAGATGGTGGACTGGATGAAGGCCTGCCGCGCCGAGGAAGTGGCCGGGATCGGCATCGACTACCGCGAGAACGACCGGCCGCCCGAGCTGTTCTGGAAGGCCTATCGCGAGGCGCGCGAAGCCGGCTTCCGGACCACGGCGCATGCCGGCGAGTTCGGCATGCCCTGGCGCAACGTCGAGACCGCGCTCGAGCTGCTGCGGGTGGACCGGCTCGACCACGGCTACACGATCGTCGACAACCCGGCGCTGGCCGAGCGCCATGCGGCGCGCGGCACGGTGTTCACGGTGGTGCCCACCAATTCCTACTACCTGCGCACGCTGGCGCCCGAGCAGTGGGCCGAGCAGCACCCGATCCGCCGGATGCCCGGGCTCGGATTGAAGATCCACCCGAATACCGACGACCCGACCTTGCACAAGGTCAACCCGAGCGAGGCCTGGGAGCTGATGCACAGCCATTTCGGCTTCGGCATCGAGGCCTTGCGCGAATTCATGCTTAATGGGATCGACGGCGCCTGGGTGGACGAGGCGACGCGGCAGGCCTGGCGCGCCGATTGGGGCCCGGAGTTCGACCGGCTCGCGGCCACGCTGGCGACGGCCTGAAGCCGAGGCCGCTGACGGCCGCCGCCGCGCCGCGCTACTGAGGATTCAGCGCCATTGCGCCTCGGGCTCGGCGAGGCGCAGCAGATGCTCGCGCAGGTCGCGCGGCCAGGCCTCGATCCGATCGCGAAAGCCCGGCATGTCGCTGGCGAACAGCGCGCGCGAGGCTTCCTCGAAGCCGGGCAGATCGCCGGCCAGCGCCGACATGAAGTGGTAGGCACGCTCGTTGGCGAGGCGCCGGCGATCGCGCTCGCCATGTTCGCGCCGCGCCTCGTCGACCAGCTTGCGCAAGGCCACCGACGCGCCGCCCGGCTGGGCGGCCAGCCAGTCCCAATGCCTCGGCAGCAAGGTGACCTCGCGCGCCACCACGCCGAGCCGCGGACGTCCGCGCCCACGCGGTGCGTTGCCGGCCTCGCCGGTGTCAGCCGCCTCGGGCTGTCCCGGCGGCGGCTCCACCCCGGCGCTCCCTTCGAGCTGCTTGTCCACCGCGGCGAAACGCGCGCGGATTTCCTCGTCGCTGCCGCGCAGATCGACGTCGATCGAGCGGCCGGTCGCGTTGTCGAACAGCAGCACCGGGCCCGGCGCCGGCGCCCGCGTCGCGTGCCGGATCGCCACCGCTACCGTGGCGAGATCCCCGGAGACGAGATGGGTCACGCCATCGAAGCCGGTATAGCGTGGAAGAAAGACTGGATCGGACATGGCGTCTACATCGAGGCCTGGTTGCCAGGCAGGGTGATCGGATTAGCGCAGAATATTACCCGGACAAAAATAAGGCCGTCAATCCGCAAGGGATGACGGCCTGCCTGCCAGATCTCAAACAGCCGACGGCGACGCTTCGGGCACCGGCCCGGCATGCGGCACGTTCTGCTCGATCCAGGCGCGCGTCTCGCGCAGCATCTCGTCGGACAGCGCCGGATCGTCGGACAGGCGCGCCAGGATCACCGCGCCCACCATGGCCGCCCAACTGCCGATCGCGGCGCGTCGTGCCAGCGTTTCGTCGGCGCTCTCGATACTAGCCGCGAAGCGCGCTACCTGCCGACCGAGCCCGCCGCCCAGCGCGCCACGCACCTCGGGCGCCTGGCGCGAGGCCTCGGCGCCGAGCGCCGCCAGCGGGCAGCCGGCGGCCGGATGGTCGCGGTGGTCGGGCGTCAGGTAGGTAGCGGCGTACTCCAGCACGTTCAGCCCGCGCAGGTCCTCGCTGCCCTTCACCACCTCGGCCAGGGTCTGCGCGATCAGGTCTTCCTTCGACTTGAAGTAGCCGTAGAAACCGCCGTGCGTCAGCCCGGCCGCGCTCATCACCTCGGCCACCGTCACCGCATCGAAACCGCGCTCGCGGAACAGCCGGCTGGCCGCCGCGAGGATCTGCCGCCGATTCTCGGCGACCTGCTCCCGACTCACTCTCATACGCACCTCCCATCCAATGCTTGACATGATACATGATCGACATCATGATTAAAAACATGACGGCCATCATGAATAAATCGATGCCGGTCTTACCCCCATTTCCTTCCTGGAGAAACAGCATGTCGAAGCTTCCCGCAGTGCTCGTCACCGGTGCCTCCACCGGCATTGGCGCCGTGTATGCCGACCGGTTCGCGAAACGCGGCCACGACCTGGTGCTGGTCGCGCGCAATCTCTCGCGCCTGACCGAGGTCGCGAACCGCCTGCGCGCCGAATACGGCGTGAACGTCGAGATCCTCAACGCCGACCTGACCAAGCCCGAGGACCTGCGCCGCGTCGAGGCGCGCCTGGCCGACGACGCCAGGATCGGCGTGCTGGTCAACAACGCCGGCACCACCATCCCGGGCGGCTTCGTGCAGCAGACGCCCGACGCGGTCGAAACCCTGATCACGCTGAACACCACCGCCCCGGCGCGGCTGGCCGCGGCCGTCGCGCCGCGTTTCGCGCGCGAGGGCCAGGGCGCGATCGTCAACATCAGCTCGGTGGTCGGCTTCGCGCCGGAACTGGGCCTGACCGTGTATGGCGCGACCAAGGCCTTCCTGACCTACCTGTCGCATGGCTTGCGGCTCGAGCTCGAACCGAAGGGCGTGTATGTGCAGGCGGTGCTGCCGGCGGCCACGCGCACCGAGATCTGGGATCACGCCGGGACCGACGTGAACTCGCTGCAGGCGGTGATGGAAGTGGACGAGCTGGTGGACGCGGCGCTGGCGGGCTACGACTTGCGCGAGGCGGTGACCATCCCGACCCTGCACGACGATGGCCAGTGGCGCAATTACGAAGGCGCGCGCCAGGCGATCCTGCCGAACATCTCGCAGGTGCACGCCGCGCCGCGCTACAAGCAGGTCGCGTAAGGCCGAGGGAAACCGGGCGAGAAGAACGAAACGGCGCGCGAGAACCGCGCGCCGCCATGAAGCGGGAAATCCGGGTAGCGGAAATCCCGGTCGACGGGCGCCTCAGGCGCCCGTTGCCTTTCTGGCCCTGGCCAGCACGCCGAGGTTGCCCTCGCCGAAACCATGATGGCCGCTGCGCTGGACGATCTCGAAGAAGATCTCGCCGGGCCGGCGCTTGACGAAGGTTTGTAGGAACAGGCTGGGCACGCCGTCGACGATCTCGCCGTCGACCAGGATGCCGCGCTTGCGCAGCGCCGCCACGTCGAGCCCGTGGCCCGGCAGGCGCGTATCGATCGAGTCGTAATAAGCGGCCGGCGGCTCGACGAAGCTCACGCCGTTGGCGACCAGCGCATCCACCGAGGCGAGGATGTCGTCGGTGGCCAGCGCGATGTGCTGCACGCCCTCGCCCGGATGATCGGGCAGGTAGTCGTGCATCAGTTGGGTGCGCCGCGTGCCTTCCTCGTAGAGCGGAATGCGCACCTCGCCGCCGGGCGACACCATCACGCGCGATTCCTCCGACACATGCCAGTTCGCGTTGATCTCGTGGATCTCGCGGAAATGCAGCAGGTCGCGATAGAAATCGAGCCATTCCTGCATGCGCCCCGCGCCGACCGTCTGGGTCAGGTGATCGACCTGGACCAGCCCCGTGCCGGCGTACTGCAGGTCGGCCTGGGCGGTGGCCGGGTCGATCGGCCGGAAATCGATGTCGAAGATCGAGATGTCGCCGACGCCGCCCGACAGGCCGCCGCGGCCGCGCCAGCGATCGACGAAATAGATGTGCGAGTCGCCGATGCCCTGGATCGCCGGGATCGCCAGCTCGCCCTGGCCGATCCGCTCGCCCTCGAAGGCCCAGGCGCCGAGCTCGAGCGCGCGGTCGAAGGCGCGCTGCGCGCTGTCGACGCGGATCCCGATCGCGCAGATCCCCATGCCGTATTCGCCGGCGTAGCGCGAGGCGAAGGAATCGGGCTCGGCGTTGAGCAGGAAGTGCATCTGTCCTTGCCGGTACAGCGTGACGGCCTTGCTGACGTGCCGCGCGATCGCCTTGAAACCCAGTTGCTCGAAGCAGTGCGCGAGCGCGTCGGGCGCGCTCGCCGCGAACTCGATGAATTCGAGCCCCGCCATGCCGAGCGGGTTCGCGTCCGACGGGACGGGGCGCGCCGAGGCCGTCGACGCGGGAAAGTGGCTGGACATCCGTGGTCTCCAGGAACAGACAGTGTTGCGGGGCTGCGTGGCGCGACGGCTGGTTCCGTCGCAGCCGCGATTTTAACCAGATAGTTCATTACTGCCCAAACATTCGCGGCAATCGGGCCGCGCCTCGCGCAACCGCCAGTCTGCGATGTACCGGCGTCGCTCGGCAATCGGGCGCATCCAGCAGCATCGGCGGCCCGCTCTCTCGCGCCTAGTGCTAACCCGGAAAACGATCGATCATCGCACGGATTTGAACGATAATCGCGCGCCGGCGTTCGCCACGCATTGTCGCGAGCACGCCGCGCCCCTATGCTGCGAGCATTTTCGTCGCGACGACAGTCAGGCGCGACGCGATGCAGCCGGCCAGGCCCGCGGCCGGCCCCGGGACGACAGGAGACAGCCAATGACCCCCGCTTTTGATTCACTCGATCAGGCCGGCGCGCGCCGCGCCCGCAACCAGGCGCGCAAGGCGGCGCTGGGCAGTTTCGTCGGCGCCGTCGTCGACTGGTACGACTTCCTGCTCTACGGCATCGTCGCCGCCCTGGTGTTCAACGCGGCCTTCTTCCCCAAGGTCAGCCCGACCATGGGCACGCTGGCCGCGTTCGCGACCTTCGGCGTGGGCTTCCTGTTCCGCCCGCTCGGCGGCGTGGTGTTCGGCCACTACGGCGACCGGCTCGGCCGCAAGCGCATGCTGGTGCTGACGGTGATGATGATGGGCATCTCGACCGTGGCGATCGGCCTGCTGCCGACCTTCGAGACCATCGGCTGGTGGGCGCCGGTGCTGCTGGTGGTGCTGCGCGCGCTGCAGGGCTTCGCGGTGGGCGGCGAATGGGGCGGCGCGGCGCTGATGGCGGTGGAAAGCGCGCCGGCGAAGAAGAAGGCCTTCTACAGCAGCGGCGTGCAGGTCGGCTACGGCGTGGGCCTGGTGCTGGCCACCGGCCTGGTCTCGCTGCTCAACCACACGCTCGGCGAGCAGGCGTTCCGCGCCTGGGCCTGGCGCATCCCGTTCCTGATGAGCGTGGTGCTGGTGCTGATCGGGCTGTGGGTGCGCGCCAGCATGGAGGAGTCGCAGGAATTCGTCGAGAAGGTCGAGCAGGGCCATCGCAAGCTGAAGATGCCGGTGATCGAGGCCCTCACGCGCCACCCGAAGGCCTTCCTCTATATCGTCGCGCTGCGCCTGGCCGAGCTGTTCACGATGTACATCGTCACCGCCTTCGCGCTCAGCTACTCGACCGCCAATCTCGGCATGTCGCGCGAGCTGTTCCTCAACATCGGCCTGCTGGTGGGCGCGATCAGCTGCGTGACGATCCCCTGCTTCGCCTGGCTGGCCGACCGCTTCGGCCTGCGTCGCGTCTACATCACCGGCGCGCTGATCGGGCTGGCCTCGGCGGTGCCCTTCTTCGTCGCGCTCGAGGCGCGCGCCACGGTGTGGATCGTGATCTTCGCGGTGATGCTGGCCAATATCGCGCACGACATGGTGGTGAGCGTGCAGCAGCCGCTCTTCACCGAGCTGTTCGGCGCCGAGTACCGCTACAGCGGCGCGGGCGTCGGCTACCAGTTCGCCAGCGTGGTGGGCGGCGGCTTCACGCCCTTCATCGCGGTGGCGCTGGTCAGCGTCGGCGGCGGCTCCTGGCACCTGGTGGCCGGCTACCTGGCCGCCGGCTGCCTGATCTCGGTGATCGTCGCGGCGCGCATGCGCCCGGCCTGAAGCACGCCTGAAGCGAGCCTGCATGCCGCCTGAAACGCGCGCGCCCGCCACGGCGGCCCGGCCTCGCACCGGCCGCCGTGCCTCTCCCGGACCCGGCCCATGAAGAAAGCCCCTCTCGACAAACGCGACTGGATCGCCGGCCTGGAAAAAGGCCTGATGATCCTGGAGGCGTTCGACAGCGAGCACGCGCGCATGACGCCCACCCAGGCGGCCGCGCGCACCGGCCTCACGCGCACCGCCGCGCGACGCTACCTGCTCACGCTCGAGTCGCTCGGCTACGTGCAGACCGACGGGCGGCTCTACGGCCTCACGCCGCGGGTGCTGCGGGTGGGCTGGTCCTACTTCGACTCGGCGCGGCTGCCGCGCATGGTGCAGCCCTACCTGCAGCAACTGAGCGCGACGCTCAACGAATCGGCCTATGTCAGCGTGCTCGACGACTGGGAGCTGGTGGTGATCGCGCGCAACGGCGTGTCGCGCGTGATGAGCACCGGCTTCGTGCTCGGCGCGCGCGTGCCGGCGCCGCTGGCCTCGGCCGGCGTGGTGCTGCTCGCGCACCGGCACGATCCGGACGAGGTGGCGGCCTGGCTCGCGACCACCGAGCTGCCGCCCTACACGCCGCACACGCTGACCAACAAGACGCGGCTGCGGCAGAAGATCGAGCAGGCCCGCGACGACGGCTACGCGGTAATCGAGCAGCAGTTGCAGGTGGGCGTGCGCGGCGTGGCGGTGCCGCTGCGCAACCGCCAGGGCGAGGTGGTGGCCGCGCTCAGCACCAACATGCCGATCGGCGGCGAGACGGCCGAGGCCGCCCTCGCACGCGTGCTGCCCTCGCTGCAGGAAACCGCGCTGGCGATGCTCAACGTGCTGTGAGGCCGGCGCGATAACACCCCGCGCTCGCGTGGTTCGAGGCCCGCGGCAGGCGCCGCGCGCCGTGCCGGAGCAGGCCGCCCCCGCCTCGCGCGCCGCCCGCCGGCGCGCCTCAGGCCAGACCGTCGTGATTGCCGTTGTTGTTGCCGGTGATCATGTTGAGCGCGTTGTTCGCGTCGTTGACATGGTCGTTCGCCTTGCCGAGCGCCTTCGCGCCGCCCAGGATCGGGTCGAGCACGCGATCGGCGCTGGCCGCGGCACTGGCGCCCTCCGCCGCCATCGCGCCGATCTCCAGCTCGGGCGCCGCCTCCGGCGCCACCACCATGGCCGCGTCGGTGGCGGCGGCACCCAGCGCGTTGCCGAACTCCTTGAAGGCGCCCTTGATGTCGCCATGCACCAGCTTGTCGACCCCGCCCACGGTATCGGTCACCGGCTCGACCACCTTGCCCATGATCCCGCCCACCGTGTTCTCGACCTTGTCGAACAGCTTCGCGCCGCGCGTCGAGCCGCGATAGAGCGTGTCGGCGCCGAACGTGTCGGTGAACTTCTGCTCTTCCTGCGCATTGACCTTGCCCTTGCCGTAGTTGCCGACCTGGCTGCCGAGCATCTGCGCGTCCTGGTCGCTGAAGCTGTTCGGCACCTGGCCGGCCTGCTCCTCGCCCTTCAACTGCACCATGTCGTCGACCATCGCGTTGCCGTCGCCCTTCTGCGCATCCTGCTGGAATTTGGCGGCGAGTTCGGGATCGGCTTCCTGCATGTGCTGGATGGCCGTCTGCGAGGCCTGCTGGGTGACCGCCTGGCCGGCCTGGATGATGTTCTCGGGGCCGGCCTTGGCGGTCTTGTCCTTGGCGCCCTTGATGATCGCGCCCAGCGGCGTGAAGCTCTCCAGCCCCTTGACGATGGCGTGCTCGACGCGCGTCTGGCCCTTGCCGATGTAGTTGCCGCCGAGCGCCTGCTCGGCCTGGTTGCGCACGTCCTTGTTGATCTTGCCGCCGCCGTTCTGGTTCGCCAGGCCCTGCGCGCCCTGCACCTCCTTGATCGCCTGGTCCTTGCTGATCGCGCCTTCCTTGTAGGCCTGCAGCTCGTCCTTGACGAGTTCGTTGCCGTTGCCGCTCTGGGCGTCCTTCATGGTCTTCGCGTAGAGCGTCGGATCCTTCTGCTGGGTCTGCGCCATCGCGCTTTCGAGCTCGGAGTTGGTGCTGTTCACGCTGCTGTTGCCGGTGCTGCCGGTGCCGCCCGAGCTGGCGGCGCTGCCCGAGCCGCCGGGACTGGCCGAGCCGCCGGCGGCGCCGGCAAGCGGCGCTCCCGAGGCAGCCGGCGCGGCGTTGCCCGCGGCCGGCATGCCGGCCGG
>NZ_VWWK01000474.1:0-561 GCF_011753035.1 Burkholderia sp. Ax-1720
GCCATCGTCATTACCCGTATTTCCAGCTGCAACTCGAGAACGACCGGCAGGCGCTCTACGAAGTGGCGTTCAACTACGTGAACTTCCACGTCTACGAGTCGCTGGAGCAGGCAGCCGGCTTCGAGGCACGCGGCGGGCAGGGTTTCGAGGCCACCAACTTCGCGATGACCGTCAACTTCGCCGATACCTCGGACGGTTTGTCGATCGACATGAAGATCGACCCGTCGCGGCTGTCGGCGCGGCAGGGCGGCCGCGTCCTCGCTTATTACGTGGCGGCGTTGACGGCGATCGCCGCCGACGCCCAGGCTGATCACAGCCTTTGCGATCTGCTTTCGAACGCGGAGCGGCAGCAGTTGCGTAGCGCTGCCAACGAGCCCGAGGCGAGCTACGAGCAAGAGGGTACGCTGCACGGTCGCTTCGAGGCGCAGGCGGCACTCATGCCGGAGGTGATCGCGGTCGAGTTCGAGAGCGAGCGCCTGAGCTACGGCGAACTCAATGCGCGGGCGAATCGCCTGGCGCATCGGCTGATCGCGGCGGGCGTGAGCAAGGACGATCGCGTCG
>NZ_VWWK01000475.1:0-558 GCF_011753035.1 Burkholderia sp. Ax-1720
CGCAGATCTCGGACATCACGGCAGTGGACAGCGCCGATACCTTCGAGCGCCCGATCTACGCCGGCAACGCGATCGCGACGGTGCAGTCGAGCGATGCGATCAAGGTGATCACGGTGCGCTCGACGGGCTTCGATCCGGTGGCGGCCGAGGGCGGCAGCGCGTCGGTGGAGAAGATCGAGGCGGCGGCCGACAGCGGCAAGTCGCAGTTCGTGAACCGTGAAGTGACCAAGCTCGATCGTCCGGAGCTGACCAGCGCGAACATCATCGTGTCGGGCGGCCGCGGGCTGGGCAGCGGCGAGAACTACACGAAGGTGCTGGAGCCGCTGGCCGACAAGCTGTCGGCGGCGCTGGGCGCCTCGCGCGCGGCGGTCGACGCGGGCTACGTGCCGAACGATTATCAAGTGGGCCAGACCGGCAAGATCGTGGCGCCGCAGTTGTACATCGCGGTGGGCATCTCGGGTGCGATCCAGCATCTGGCCGGGATGAAGGACTCGAAGGTGATCGTGGCGATCAACAAGGACGAGGAAGCGCCGATCTTCAGCGTGGCCGACTACGGCA
>NZ_VWWK01000476.1:0-450 GCF_011753035.1 Burkholderia sp. Ax-1720
GGCGCGGATCGGCGAAGAAGTTGCGCCAGCCGATGTCGGCGGCGGCCTGGCCACTGGCGCTGCGCGCGCCGTCCGCGCCCGGTTGCGTCGCGTAGACGCCGTCGGACGGGAAGCTGCCCGACACGGGTGCGGCGGGGCGCTGGTAATGCGGCGCCATCGTGCAGCCCGTGGCGACCAGCGCGAAGGCCATTGCAGTCAAAACGAGTTTTCGCATGGTCATCAATGTTCCTTGTTACCCTCGCCGCCTTCCTGCGTGCGATGCGCATGCTCCTGCGCGAGACGCAGTGCTTCGTCGGGATCTTCCTTCTCGCCGCCGAACACGCCGCGCACCTTCACGAAGAACATCGGGATCATGAAGATCGCGAGGAAGGTCGCGGTCAGCATCCCGCCGATCACGCCGGTACCGATCGCGTGCTGGCTGGCCGAACCCGCGCCGTTGCTGATCGCCAG
>NZ_VWWK01000477.1:0-387 GCF_011753035.1 Burkholderia sp. Ax-1720
GCGCGGCGGCTGTTCGGCGCGTATGCGGCGCTGATCGTCTACGCCTCGCTGTATCCCTTCCTCGGCTGGCGCTCGCTCGGCGTCGGTCCCTTCGACTACCTGTTCGCGCCGATGCCGCGCTACTGGATGAGGGTCGACGTCGGCCCAGAACACCGCGGCGCAATGAGCGACGCGATGAGCGGCGCGGTGCCGGGCGGGCCGCGCGCGGAGCCGCCCAGATGAACCCCGAGGCGCCGCCGCCGCGCGGACCGTCGCTGCTGGCGCGGCGGCTGTTCGGCGCGTATGCGGCGCTGATCGTCTACGCCTCGCTGTATCCCTTCCTCGGCTGGCGCTCGCTCGGCGTCGGTCCCTTCGACTACCTGTTCGCGCCGATGCCGCGCTACTGGA
>NZ_VWWK01000478.1:0-255 GCF_011753035.1 Burkholderia sp. Ax-1720
ACTAATTGCCCGTAAGGCTTGATCCTATAACCAGTCTGCGCCGATGTTCGCAGGTGCGAATGCACCGCGGCCATCCCGTCCTGAGCCCAAGCTCAGGATCTTGGAGCGCGACAGGTCATACAGATTGGGTCTCGTGTGCTGATACACACAACCCCGTTACTACTTCTTCGAGATTGGTCGTGGCGCTCAATAGCGACACGACAACCCCTTTAGCCTGATGACCATAGCGAGTCGGTACCACCCCTTCCCATCCCG
>NZ_VWWK01000479.1:0-231 GCF_011753035.1 Burkholderia sp. Ax-1720
CCACGTGGAAATTCAAGGACACCCGATTCCTGGAGGGGCGGTCGATTTCCACGTGGAAATTGACGGTGCGGCAGAAGGAGGCCGCGCGTCGCCCTGCCGTCCACGATTTCCACGTGGAAATTCAAGGACACCCGATTCCTGGAGGGGCGGTCGATTTCCACGTGGAAATTGACGGTGCGGCAGAAGGAGGCCGCGCGTCGCCCTGCCGTCCACGATTTCCACGTGGAAATT
>NZ_VWWK01000480.1:0-215 GCF_011753035.1 Burkholderia sp. Ax-1720
ACTAATTGCCCGTAAGGCTTGATCCTATAACCAGTCTGCGCCGATGTTCGCAGGTGCGAATGCACCGCGGCCATCCCGTCCTGAGCCCAAGCTCAGGATCTTGGAGCGCGACAGGTCATACAGATTGAGTCTCGTGTGCTGATACACACAACCCCGTTACTACTTCTTCGAGATTGGTCGTGGCGCCCGATGGCGACGCGACAACCCCTTTAGCC
>NZ_VWWK01000481.1:0-202 GCF_011753035.1 Burkholderia sp. Ax-1720
GCATCGGCTCCTTGTCCACCGGCCTCAGCTCGACCAACAGCAACGTCGCTTCGCTGTCCAGCTCGACCTCGACCGGCATCGGCTCCTTGTCCACCGGCCTCAGCTCGACCAACAGCAACGTCGCTTCGCTGTCCAGCTCGACCTCGACCGGCATCGGCTCCTTGTCCACCGGCCTCAGCTCGACCAACAGCAACGTCGCTTC
>NZ_VWWK01000047.1:0-41417 GCF_011753035.1 Burkholderia sp. Ax-1720
CTCGCCCGCGCATCTGGCGCGGCTCGAGCATCTCGCCCCGCTCGCCGCCGCCACGCTGGCGGTCGCGCCGGCGGCCCTGGCCGAGGGCAAGCGCCGCCGCGCGGCTGCCTCGCGGCCGGTCAAGCCGCATCACAAGCTGCGCGCCTGAAGCCGCCTCGGTGATGAAACGCCGGCTTCGCTCCCGAAGCCGGCGTTGTTTCTTGGGCCAGGGCCAGGGCCAGCGCGCCGCGGCCCTCCCTCACCTCAAGCCTGGTGCGCGCGCACCTTCTTCAGCAGCGCCGTGGTCGAGCGCTCGAACTCGAACGGAATCGCCAGCGCCTTGCCGCCCCAGCCGCGCACCAGGGCCGATTCCGGCAGCGCATCCATGTCGTAGTCGCCACCCTTCACCAGCACGTCGGGCCGCACGGCGGCGATCAGGTCGATCGGCGTCTGTTCCTCGAAGCCCACCACCCAGTCGACGCATTCGAGCGCGGCCAGCAGCGCCATGCGGTCTTCCTGGCGATTGATCGGCCGATCGTCGCCCTTGCCCAGCATGCGCACCGAGGCGTCGCTGTTGACGCCGACGATCAGGCAGGCGCCGAGCGCCTTCGCGTCGGCCAGGTAGGTGACGTGGCCGCGATGCAGGATGTCGAACACGCCGTTGGTGAACACGACGGGCGAGCTCAGCGTCGGACGCAGGGCGGCGAGCGCCTCGCGGGTGGTGAATTTACGTTCGAAGGCGGCGGGCATCGGTTTCGGTCCGGCTGGAAGAAGGGAAACGGGAATCGGGCGAGCCGGCGCATCTGCTCGATCGGCTCGATCGGCCATGCTACGCGCCGCCCAATAAAAAAGCCCGCGCGAACTTCGGCGGGCTTGGTGTGCTGCAAATCGACTGGCGAATGACTGGCGAGTCGATGGATGAAGCGGCTGCCGCCTCAGGCGGGTTGCGTGGCGGCGCCGCTCTCGGGCGTCTGCAGGCGACCCGTGACTTCCTTGCGGTAGCGGTTCAGCTCCTGCGCGGTGGCGAAGGTGCGCTCGAACAGGATCGACAGGTTGTGCAGGATCCGGTCGACTACCTTCTTCTCCCACTCGCCATCGAAACGGATCTGCTCGTCGAGCCAGCGCTCGAGCCATTCCGGATCGGGCAGGCGCGACTGCACGGTATCGCGCGGGAACAGCGACTGGTTCACGTGCAGGTTGGTGGGATGCAGCGGCTTCTCGGTGCGGCGCGCCGAGGCCATCAGCACGCCAATCTTGGCGAAGGCCGAGCGCGCGACGTCGCCGCAGTTCACCAGCGCCTTCTTCATGTAGCGCAGGTAGGCGCCGCCATGGCGTGCCTCGTCGCGCGAGATGGTTTCGTAGATGTGCTTGATGACGGGTTCCGTATGCCACTCGGCCGCGCGGCGGTACCAGTGGTTCAGGCGGATCTCGCCGCAGAAGTGCAGCATCAGGGTTTCCAGCGGCGGCGCCGGGTCGAACTCGAAGCGCACCGCATGCAGCTCGGCCTCGGTCGGCATCATCTCGGGCTTGAAGCGGCGCAGGTACTCCATCAGCACCAGCGAATGCTTCTGCTCCTCGAAGAACCAGACGCTCATGAAGGCGGAGAAGTCGCTGTCGTGGTGGTTGTCGCGCAGGAACATTTCCGTCGCGGGCAGCGCCGACCACTCGGTGATCGCGTTCATCTTGATCGTCTTCGCCTGCTCGTCGGTCAGGAGCGAGGCGTCGAACTTGTCCCAAGGGATGTCCTTCTCCATGTCCCAGCGGACGGCTTCGAGCGATTTGTAGAGTTCCGGATAAAGCATGGTGTTCATGGTCCCACCCCTGTTCTGCACAATGCGACTGCTAAACGTGACTGTTGCGTCGAGCCCCCACAATCGGGGCGCTCACCTGACGAATCGGTAATTTTACGCGCTAAAACGCGCGCCGGATGCACTTGGCACCGCGACGCGATTGCTGCCGCGCAAGCGCTTGTGGGGGCAAAACGCGCGACGCCCGAAACAGACCGAGCCTCGCACGCACCTGAGAGGGGCCGGCTCGAGGCCGGCTGTCGTTGTCGGGGCCGTGCGCGCGAGCGTCAGGGACGGATCGCGCCGCCAGCACCCGCTTGGATGAATTCGGCGTCGGCGATGATAGCACGCACCTGTGACGGATCCGCGACACTGATGCGGCGAACCGTCGCGGTTTTGGCCGCCCAGCCGAGCCGCCTCAATCGGGGCGATTCGGTTCGGATATCGAACCGATACCCGGTTCGGCAGGCTCGGCCGGCGGCGGCGCCGGCGCGTCCGGCACCAGCCTCTCGCTGGCCGCCGGCACCGCGCTGCTGACCGGCGTGCTCGGTTTCCTGTGCGCCTGGGTGGTGGTCAAGACGCGCACGCCGGGACGCGCCGCGCTCGACGCGCTCACCCTGCTGCCGCACGCGATGCCCGGCATCGTGATCGGCGTGGGCCTGATCCTGGCCTGGAACCTGCCGTTCTGGCCCGTCACGCCCTACAACAGCTGGGTGATCCTGCTGCTCTCCTATGCCTGCCTGCTGCTGCCCTACCCGGTGCGCTACGCGAGCGCGGCGCTGCGGCAGATCGGCGGCAGTCTCGAGGCGGCGGCGCGCGTGCACGGCGCCACGCCCGCGCGCGTGCTGTGGCGCATCGTGCTGCCGCTCGCGGCGGCACCGCTGGCCGCCTCGATGATGATCGTGTTCGCGGTGGCCTCGCGCGAACTGGTCACCTCGCTGCTGCTCGCGCCCAGCGGCGTGCAGACCGCCTCGGTGTTCATCTGGCAGCAGTTCGAGCAGGGCTCGATCGGCGACGGCATGGCGATGGGCACGCTGATGCTGCTGATCAGCGGCGTGCTGCTGGCGCTGGCCTCGCGCTGGACCAGGCGGCTCGACACGCTGCACTGAGCCTGCCGAATGAAAAACCGCGCCGCACGCTCACGCGTGCCGGCGCGGTCTGCTGCGGACAACCAGGCTGGCGCCTGGCCGCCGCTTACTGGCCGCTGCAGAAGTTCGGCTGGTACTGGTAGACCCAGGCGGTCTTGGTCGAGCTGGGCGACTGCACCCAGTTCGTCATGCCCTGGATGGTGTTGAAGATCAGTTGCGAGCGCGAGCTCACCTTGTCGGTGAACACGCCATCGTCGTTGACGTCGACCTCGAAGGAGATCTCCGCCAGCGCCGGCGTGCTCGAACCGTTCGCATACCAGACCGTCATGGTGAAGTCGGCGTCTTCCTGGCCGAGATCGCTGGTCGGGCCGTCGAAGGTCAGCTCGTGGATCGACAGGCCGCTCACCGGCACCAGCGCTTGGCCGCTGATGCTGTCGAAGGTCTTGGTGGTGGGGAACAGATCCTTGATGTCGCTGAGCTTGTTGATGTTCTTCGAGCTCGACAGCGGCTCGCTGGTCGAATGCGAGAAGGTCTCCCTGGCCGGCGGCGTGATGTCGTCCTCGAGCTTGGTCTTGGCCTTCGACGAGCTGCCGCTCACGTCGGTATTGGCCGAGGTGGCCTGGCTCGCCGAGCCGAACTTCAGCTCGATGTCGAGGCTGCCGCTCTCGTTGCGCTGGCGCATCGAGTAACCGGCCGTCTTCACCGCGCAGTTGCCGGCCGTGTCGTAGTAGAGCACGCTGCGGTCGTGATCGGCCGCGAAGCTCTTCTTGACGCTGCTGTCGAAGCCGTTGGCGGCGAGGCTGGCCTTCAGGTCGGTGAGGAAGCGGTTGGCGGCATCGGCCGGCGCACTCTGGAAGGCCTGCGGATTCAGCAGGACCTTGTATTCGCGGCTGCCGACGCTCGGGGTGCCCGCGTGGGCGAGCTGGGACGCGGCGAACAACGCCAGCGCCGCCGCATGATGCAATCTGATCTTTGTCATTTCGGTGCTCATGAGTGGAGGGATACGACACTTCGCCGCTCGGCGAAGCCCTCACAAGTTAGCACTGCGAAATGACGTGGCGGTGAAGCGAATGTGTCGGTTCGACATGCGGCGCACAGAAGGGGCGATGGCCTCGTTCGTGCGCGCCGCTCGATGCAACGATCAGCTTGCCGGATGCGCGTCGCGCAGGCTGCCGACGAAGGGCTCGCGCGTGCCGGGCGCGGTGGCCGTCATGCTCGGGCGCTCGGCCCAGCTCGCGAGCCAGGCCGCGAGCGCCGGGCGCGCTTCGCGCCAGTCGCGCGCATAACGGAAGTCGGTGTATTCGAGCGCGACCGCCACCGCGATCTGCGTGCCCGAGGGCAGGCCGCCGGCTTCATCGCCAAATGCGTCGCCGAGCTCCTCGCGGCGCGCATCGATCGCATCGAGCGAGCGCCCGATCCGCGCCTCCAGCTTCGCCAGGTAACCGTCGTCCTGGCGCGCGGCTTCGCGCAGCGATTCGACGCGACGCGCCAGCACCGCCTCCATCAAGCCATCGGCGAGCGACAGCATCGACAGCGCGGCCGCATCGCCGACACGCACCAGCGGCGCCTGCTCGTGCAGCGTATCGAGGTGAAGCAGGATCGCCATGCTGTCGTAGACGCCCTCGCGCTCCGACAACACCAGCGTCGGGATCTGCCAGAGCGGATTGAACGGCGCGAGCGGCTGCGGCGCCTTCATGTCGACGAACTGCTCGGCCACCTCCAGCCCGCGCTCGAGCGCGGCGACGACCACCTTGCGGCCGAACGGCGAGGTCGCATCGGTCATGATCTTCAGCATCTTCATCTCTCCAGGGTCGGTCAGGTTCAGGTCGCGCTTGCCGGGCCGGCGTCCAGCGCGAGGCAGCGGATCGCGTCGATCGCCTCGTGGCGGCGCGCCCACTGCACGAATACGTGATCGTGGTAGTAGCCCGACATCACGTTGGCGCTGATGCCTTCGCGCGCGAGCGCCGTGGCGACGGTCGCGATGAAGCCGACCGCCTCCAGCGAGGAATGGATCTGCAGCGTGATCCTGGCCCATTCGCCGGCGGCTTGCAGGCCGCACTCGCGTGCCTTCTCCAGCGGCAGGATCAGGGTGCGCCCCTCGCGCTCGTCGAAGCTGCAGATGCAGCCGGCCGGCGTGCCCGGCGTATCGCAGGGCACCGTGCAGAAGGTGTAGATCACCTCGTCGAGCAGCGGATCGATGCCGCTCAACAGGCGTTGCAGGTCGGTCTGGCCTTCGGGGGCTCGGTTCATGGCGTGGGCTCGTGCCTCATGTGGAAAGGGCCGCGCGGCACGCGGCCGGCCGGCGCGGCGGACCGTCATGATGCAACGAATCGGCCGCGCTTGCCGAGCGAGATCGCGACAGCGGCCCCGCATTGCGAAGGCCGCCCGGCCATGGCATGCTCGCCGCCATCCCGACCATCGGCGCGCCGGCGCCGCCTCCACGATGCGCATCCCCGAATCGCGACACGCCCTGGCTCCCGCCCTCTCGATGCTGCTGGCCGGCTGCCTGCTCGGCGCCGCCGTGCCGGCCTCGGCCGCCAAGCCGCTGCTGACGGTCAAGGTCGACGCGAGCACCACCGCCACCATCACGCGCGCCGACGGCAATCACGTGCTGGTGCGCCTGTCGCCCGACAACACCACGCAGAAGCTGGAGATCGGCGTCAGCGACGAGGACGGCAACACGCAATACGGCTCGGGCGACTACAACTTCGACGGCCACCAGGACCTGGCCTTCTCGGCCACGCTGGGGATGGTCAACGAGAGCTACCAGGTCTACCTGTTCGATGCGGCCAGCCGCCGTTTCGTGCCGCTCAGGCTCGCGCCCGGCAGCGACAAGCTCGGCAACTGCGGCGACCTCACCAACCTCGACGCGAAGCCGGCCGAGCACACGCTGTACAGCTCCTGCCGCGGCGGCCCGATCTGGTACACCGATGCCTATCGCTACCGCGCCGACGGCGTGCTCTACCTGTACCAGGCGAGCCGCGAGCTGCCGCAGGAGGTGCAGGACCTGGTGGACGGCAAGCCCGACGACGGCCCCGCCTCGCTGCTGGTGAGCCATGACGCGAGCGGCAAGGTGATCGACCGCAAGCCGCAGGCCTATGGCGGCGGCGAGGCGGGCATGACGGTGGCGGTGCCGAGGCTGGCGCTGCACGAGAGCCCGCACGAGGGGCCGACGCGCCGCTACGTGGTGGCGGGCGACAAGCTCGCGCTGGTGGGCGCGAACGACGCGATGACCTGGTTGCAGGTGCGTTTCAGCAATCCGCGCGCGGGCGCGATCGTCGGCTGGATCAAGGTGAGCGAGGCGGCCTCGCCGACCGGGGACGCTGCAGCGAGCGGCACGGCGCAGCCCTGAGGCGGGCCGCGGGGCCGAGCGACCCCTAGCGGGCCGCCGCGACGTGATAGGGCGTCGGCCGCCCCGCCGCCTGCCAGAGCGCGATCGCGCGTGCCACGCGCGCATCCACCTCGGCCAGCGGCGCCGGCTGCGAATCGCCGTTCAGGAAATACCAGTGCCAGTTGCCGTCGGCATCGCGCACCGCCAGCGGCAGGATCGCCGAGCCGCGCATCAGCGGGCTGACCGCCTCGTGCAGATCCCTGAAGTTCGGCCGCGTGGTCTGGATCACCGTGATCTCGCCGTTCTCGAGATCGCGGCAGATCGCATCCACGTCCACCGGGTCCGCGTGGAAATCGATCTTCATCTTCATGGCAGCCCCACCCCGGATAGCCAAGGAGCTTTGTAGTCTAGTCGGCGATCGGCCGCCCACCAAGATCGATCAGGCAGCGCTCAGCGCGGCGCGCCGGCCGCCGCCGTCAGCCCCGCGAGGCGTTCGCGCAGCCGCGGTGCAACAAAATCGAGGAAGGCGCGCAGCTTCAGCGGCATCGGCGCCTGCCCCTTGTGCACCAGGCTGACCGGCAGCGGCCGTGCCTCGAAACCGTCGAGCACCACTTCCAGCGCGCCCTCGCGCAGCGCCGTCTCGACCTGGTAGGACAGCACGCGGATCAGCCCGACGCCGAGCACGGCCGCATCGATCGCGGCCTCGGCCGTGTTCACCGCGAAACGCGAATGCACCGGCACCGTCAGCTCGCCCTTGCCTGCCTCGAACACCCAGGCGCGCCGCGAGGCCAGCACCTCGAAGCTGATGCAGGGGTGATTCGCCAGGTCGGCGGGTTCGGCCGGCGCGCCGTGCGCGGCCAGATAGGCCGGGCTCGCGCAGGTCACGCGGCGCACGCTGCCCACGCGGACGGCCATCAGGCTGCTGTCGGGCAGCTCGCCGATGCGCAGCGCCACGTCGATCTGCTCCTCCATCAGGTGGGCGACGCGATCGGTCAGCACCAGGCGCACGTCGATCTCGGGATAGTGGGCGAGGAAGGCCGCCACCGCCGGCACGATGTGCAGGCGCCCGAACACGATCGGCGCGGTGACGATCAGCTCGCCGCGCGGCGCCGCGTATTCGCCGGTGGCGGCGCGCTCGGTTTCCGCGATGTCGTCGAGGATGCGCCGGCAGCCGGCCACATAGGATTCGCCGGCCTCGGTCAGCGATAGCTGGCGCGTCGTGCGATGCAGCAAGCGCGTGTTCAGGTAGGCCTCGAGCTCCGCGATCTTGCGGCTCACGGTGGCCAGCGGAATGCCCAGCCGGCGCGCCGCGGCCGACATGCTGCCGGCATCGACCACCGCCACCAGCAAGGACATCGACTCGAGCCGATTCATGCTGCCTCTCGAATTCTGGAAAGATGATTCCAGATTCTGTTGGATTATCTTTCCACGAGCAAGTCGGTAGGCTGGCTTCCCATCATCGCGCCCGCGACACCCGCCGCCGGTGACGACGACGAATTCGCCAGGAAAGGAAGCTGCCATGAACGACTTGCCCATCGCCGTCGGCGCCCCGCGCGCCGCGCCGGCCACGCCCGCGGCGCATCCCGCCACGCCTGCCGCCCCGGCTGCCCCCGCCGCCTCGCGCGGCAAGATCATCACGATGGCCGCCATCGCCGGCGCGGTGGTGACCAACATCTACTGCACCCAGCCGATCCTGCCGCTGATCGCGCAGGGCCTGCATGCCGACGTGGCCACCGCCGACCTGGTGGCCGGTGCGGCCCTGCTCGGCTTCGCCACCGGGCTGGCGCTGCTGCTGCCGCTCGGCGACCGCTACGACCGGCGCAAGCTGGCGCTCGGCCAGATCGCGCTGGCCTTCGTCCTCGCGCTCGCCGCGGCGCTCGCGCCGAACCTCGGCTCGCTGATCGGCGCCGCCTTCGGGCTCGGCGTCGTCAGTTGCGTGCCCCAGCAACTGGTGCCGTTCGCGGCCGTGATGTCGGCGCCCTCGCAGCGCGGCCGCAATGTCGGCACGGTGGTCACCGGCATCATGGTCGGCATCCTGCTCGGCCGCGCGGTCAGCGGCGTGATCGCCGCGCGCTACGGCTGGCGCGCCGTGTACGCGGTGGAGGCCGCCGCGATGGTGCCGGTAGGCCTCGCCGCGGCCTGGCTGCTGCCGCGCGGCGTGCCGAGCACCACGCTCGGCTACGGCCGGCTGCTCGCCTCGCTCTGGCCGCTGGCGCGCGACCATCGCCCGATCCGTGAATCGATGCTGGTGCAGGCGCTGCTGTGGGCCGCCTTCAATGCCTTCTGGGTCAACCTCGCGGCCCTGCTCGCCGAAGGGCCCTGGCATCTCGGCAGCGCCTGGGCCGGCGGCTTCGGCATCATCGGCGCGGCCGGCGCGATGGCGGCCACCATCGGCGGCCGTGCCTCGGACCGGATCGGCACGCGGCGCGTGATCGGCCTGAGCATCGCGATCGTCACCGCCGCCTACCTGGTGCTGGCCGGCGCGGGCAGCTCGCTCGCCCTGCTGGTGATCGGCGTGGTGGTGCTCGACATCGGCGTGCAGGCCGGCCTGGTGGCGAACCAGACGCGCGCCTTCGCCGCCGATCCGAAGGCGCAGGGGCGCATCAACAGCCTCTACATGACGGCCACTTTCGTGGGCGGCGCGCTCGGCGCCATCGCGAGCGGCGCGTTGATGGCCCGCTTCGGCTGGCACGGCGTGGTCGCGTTCGGCGTCGCGGCGGGGCTGGCCGCCGCGCTCGTGCATCGCTGCCTGGGCCCGCGCTGACGCGGCGCTCGCGATGATCGATCCCGACCTCGCCCACAAGGCACTCGCGCATCCGTTTCGCCGGGAAGTGCTGCGCTGGCTGAAGTCGCCGGACGCGTTCCCGGCATCGGCGCGGCTGCATTCGTGCCACGGCACGCCGCTGTCTGCCATCGTGGCCCGCAGCGGGCTGTCGCAATCGACCGTCTCGGCGCACGTCGCGCTGCTGCGCGAGGCCGGGCTGGTGATCGCCACGCCGGTCGGCCAGTGGATCTTCGTGGCGCGCGACGATGCCGCGATCGCCGATTTCATCGCCGGAATGGCTCGCGAATTCTGAGGATCCTTTGCTCGGTCGGTAATGCGTCGCGCGGATTTTCCGCCTGCCAATCAAAATACTTAATATGAAAAATACAATCGGAGAAATTCCCGATCCGGGATTTTCTCCGCGCCGATTTTCATCGCCTTTATTCGTCGATATTCTCTGATCGCCGGCCGGCAAATCCGATCCGGCAAGGCGTCAACAATTCATCGAATTGCTTTCAGCCGATGTCCACAGGGGGCCACCACCGCAATCCGTTCAAACAATCGCATCGATCGTTTCCATTCCGATTATTCGAACAAGAGGCCGTTGATGAAAAAGATCCGATTCGCACCACGATTCGCACCATTGAGTCTCGTGCTTTGCCACGCGCTGCTGATCGCCCCCGCCCTCGCGCGGGCGGATGAGGGCGGCGACGTCGCGCAGAAGCTGACCAAGCTCTACAACGACACGCGCCAGGATTGCGGCGGGCCGTCCAAGCCGGCCTTCCTGTGCTCGGGCGTGCTGTTCCGCGCCACCTGGCCGTCCACCGACTACATGTTCTACAGCGTGAGCCCGAAGAGCCAGAAAAGCGGCGGCATCTCGGTCTCCTACCTGCGCAAGGACGCGAAATTCCGCCGCCTCGCCTATGGCCTGAAGAGCGGCTTCATCCTCAATCCGATCTTCGGGAATCCGAAGGAGAACAAGGACTACGACGTGCTCTGCTCGTTCCCGATCGACGCGGCCACCGACGCGCGCGCGCAGGCGGGCTGCACCGATTCGAGCTTCACGCCCAACTATGTCGAGAAGTCCTGCCAGGATCTCGGCATCACCACCGCCGACCAGTGGTACGCCGACTACCGCAAGCACAACGGCGACCACTCGATGCAGTGCTCGTTCGACGTGCGCGACGATCGCAACAAGGACGCGGCGCCGGCCTTCTACCAGAGCATCCTGTCGATGCAGAAGATGGGCGAGGAATCGATGCAGACCCAGGACGAGCTGCGCATCGCGAAGTGGGAGGAGGATCCGCCGCGCTCGCCCTCGGTGATGGCCCTGTTCTACGCCGACGACAGCGGCGTGGAAGGCGCGCGGCTGAACCAGATCCAGTGGTATGAAAGCACCCAACAGTACCTGCCGATCATCAACCTGCAACTGCCGCAGACGCGCCAGGACGATGCGAAGTTCATCTACAACGAGCGCAAGCAGGCGATCTGGCCGGTCACGGCGAAGAACAGTTGCGATCGCTACGTGCAGAGCGCGGCCTGGATCTGGCGCGACGACCCGGGCTTCAAGAAGAAGATCGCCTCGCTGCAGGTGGTGCCGACCGATTGCGGGCGCGCGGTGAAGGACGAGCAGACCAACAACTTCTTCAACGAGCTGGTGGTCCAGCATTACCTCGACGCGCCGTGGAAGGAGAACGAGGACAATCGCGACAGCAATCTCGCCAGCATGCGCCGGCAACTGGTCTGCCACTTCCAGATC
The DNA here is from genome assembly GCF_011753035.1 of Burkholderia sp. Ax-1720. NCBI lineage: Bacteria > Pseudomonadati > Pseudomonadota > Betaproteobacteria > Burkholderiales > Burkholderiaceae > Burkholderia > Burkholderia sp. Ax-1720. Next base: position 10,709 of record NZ_VWWK01000047.1, read on the forward strand.
GCGCGCAACAAGGCCGAATGGAACCTGGAGCCGTCGCGGCCCTATACCTCGCAGCAGGAATCGGTCGCCAAGAGTTGCAACAACCTGTGAGCGCATGAGGCCCGGCCGTGCATGAACCGCGCGCCGGCGGTTCATGCACGCCATCGGCGCTCACATGCTCAGCGCGGGTTGCCGTGGTCGTCGGTATCGAAGGTCTGCGACTGGAACGCGAGGAACACCGCCAGCCAGGTGTCGTCGGGGTAATGCAGGATCAGGCAGCCGTCCTGGTAGACGCCGTTGTCCTTGCGATACGAACCCGAGTTGCCCTGGTTCATGTGGATGTCGTGCACGCCCTGCCCCGGCACGAACTTGAAATACTGGTCGGGCTTGTCCTCGGGGCCCCACTTCGAGCCGAACGCGAACACCTGCGAGCCGGCCTGGTCCATCGCCTTCACCACCGCGCTCTCCAGGCGGTCCTTCAGGTCGTTGTCCTGGCCCGGCGCGTCGGGCGGCACCGGCACCATCGCCGAGCTGTCCACCAGGCCGCCGCGCACGAAGTCGATCGCCAGGCCGCCCGGCTTGCTCGCCAGTTTGGTGAAGCCGATCCCGGCCGCCATCAGTTGCGAACTCAACGAATCCGGCAGCGTGTCGCGCGATTCGAACAGCACGGTGGACGGCGCGTGCGGCGCCGAGGATTTCACGTTCACCGCGATCCGGAACACCTCGTCGCCGGCATGCACGAGGATCTGGTAATGATCGTCGTCGGCATTGCGCAGATGCCCGGAAACGGTGCCCTTCAGCAAACCATAGTTCAGTGCCATCGGAAGGTCCTGTCGTGAGTGAGGATTCGATTCTGCCGCCTGCGACTGACAGTTTCGCGACGCCGGAGTTGCAGCCGCGAGCAGTCGATGCGCAACGCGCAGGCGCGCCTTCCTTTCGACCGGTAAGCGCTACCGGGCCCGAAACGATCGGGCAGCGGATTCGGCAATTCCTGTCGATCGACGAAGGAATGTGCGCGCGGCAACGTTCTCATGCGCAGGCCCGTTCGCCATGCTTGCAATCGGCTTCACATTCCTGCCAAAAACCAAGCTTACAGTCAGCTTCGGATCCCGGGCCCGTCCCGCATGCGGAACCGTCGGCCGGCGCGTTCCCCGTTCCCTCGCTGTCCTTACGGATGACAATAAGCATGTCTCGCCTTTCGATACGCGGCACGCTCCTGCTCGGCACGGCGCTGCTGTGCGCCACGCTGTTGCTGGCCGCCTGCGGCGGCAACGACGACGCGCCGCGCCCGGCACCGTCCACCGGCGAATCCGCCTCCGCCTGCGGCACCCGTCACTGCGCACCGGCTCCCTGAGCCGCCCCAACCCTGCCAGGAAGCCCATTCGCATGACCTTCGACTCTTCCAAACGCCGGTTCCTGAAGACCACGCTCGGCAGCGCGGCCGCCGCGGCCACGCTCTCGAGCTTTCCGCCCGCGATCCGGCGCGCGCTCGCGATCGACGCCAACAACGCTACCGGCACGCTCAAGGACGTCAAGCACGTGGTGCTGCTGATGCTCGAGAACCGCTCCTTCGACAGCTACTTCGGCACTTTCCGCGGCGTGCGCGGCTATGGCGACCGCTTCGCGGTGCCGTCGGCGGCAGGTGCGGCCAACATCTTCCACCAGCGCTACACCAAGGCCGGCGCGACCAGCACGCTCACGCCCTACCACCTCGACGAGACGCAGGGCAACGCGCTGCGCGCCGGCAGCACGCCACACACCTGGAACGACGCGCAGGCCGCCTGGGATCACGGCCGTATGTCGGCCTGGCCGAGCGCGAAGACGCCGCTCTCGCTCGGCTACTACGAAGCCGCCGAGGTGCCCTTCCATCGCGCGCTGGCCGATGCCTTCACGATCTGCGATGCCTATCACTGCGGCATGCACACCGGCACCATCGCCAACCGCCTGTTCTACTGGAGCGGCACCAACGGCCCGAACGGCCTGGGCCCGGCCGACCACAACCCGGTGCGCGTGGCCGCGCTCAACAACGAGTTCAACGGCGGCAACGACATCGGCCCGTCCACCTCGGGCTGGACCTGGACCACCTATGCCGACCGGCTGCAGCAGGCCGGCGTGAGCTGGAAGGTCTACCAGAGCCTGGTCGACAATTTCGGCTGCAACGAGATGATGAGCTTCCGCCACTGGCGCGCCGCGATCGAGCAGATGCCGGAAGCGCGCCGCCCGATGTACGTGTCGACGGTGGACATCAGGCAGGCGGTAACGGCCGCGGGCCCGTTCTACGATCCGAACATCGACGACGCGCTGAGCCCGCTCGCGAAGGGTTTCGGCAACACCATGCCGGAAGGCTTCCTGGAGACCTTCCGCGACGACATCCAGAACGGCACGCTGCCGGCGGTGTCGTGGATCATCCCGCCTTCGTACTACAGCGAGCATCCGGGGCCGTCGAGCCCGGCGCAGGGGGGCTGGTACGTGCAGGAAGTGCTCGACGCACTGACTGCCAACCCCGAGGTCTGGAGCCAGACCGTGCTGCTGGTGAACTACGACGAGAACGATGGGTTCTTCGACCACCTGCCGCCGCCGAGCGCGCCCTCGCGCAATCCCGATGGCTCGCTGGCCGGCGGCAGCACCTTGCCGGCCGCCCAGATGGCGCCCGAGTATCACGACTTCACGCCGGCCACCGCGAACCAGCCCGCCATCGACGGCCGCCCTTACGGCCCCGGCCCGCGCGTGCCGATGTGGGTGATCTCGCCGTGGAGCCGCGGCGGCTTCGTCAATTCGCAGGTGTTCGATCACACCTCCACCCTGATGTTTCTCGAGAAGCGCTTCGGCGTGGTCGAGCCGCAGATCAGCGCGTATCGGCGGGCGATCTGCGGCGACCTCACCTCCTGTTTCAACTTCGTCTCGCCCAACGAGGGCACGCTGCCCACGCTGTCGGGCCGCACCACCAAGGTGAGCGCCGATTCGCTGGCGGCCTCGCAGGGCGCCGCCAAGGCGATCCCGGTGCCGGGCGCGACGCTCACCTCGGCGCTGCCCGCGCAGGCCACCGGCACGCGTGCCTCGCGCGCGCTGCCCTATGAGTTGCACACCACCGCGCATCCGGCCGCCGGGTCGATCACGCTGGAATTCGCGAACGCCAGCGCCAATGCGGCGGGCGCCGTGTTCCATGTCTATGACCGCCTGCATCTGGACCGGATCCCGCGCCGTTATGTGGTGGAGGCCGGCAAGACGCTGAGCGGCAGTTGGACGCCCGATGCCGCCGACCAGGGCAGCTACGACCTCTGGGTGCTCGGGCCGAACGGCTATCACCGCGAATACGTCGGCAAGCTGGGCGACATCGCGGCCGGCGCGGATCCCGAGGTGCAGGTCTGCTACCAGCCCTGCGATGCCTCGGCGCTCGGCGTGAAGCTGTTCAATCGCGGCAGCCAGCCGTCACGGTTCACCGTGACGGCGAACGCCTATCGCGGCGACGGCCCGTGGACGCTCGAACTTGCCGCGAACGCCTCGGGCGAACTGAGTTGGAGCGTCGCGGAGCACGGCAACTGGTACGACTTCACGGTCGCCAGCAGCAATGCGCCGAGTTTCTCGCGGCGCTTCGCGGGACGCATCGAGACCGGCAAGGATTCGATATCCGATCCGGCGATGGGGATGGCGGGCTGAGGTGCGTGGCGCCTGCCGGGACGGATTCGGTGGCGGCTTGGCAGGCGAGACGGGAGCTTCGTCAGGACTTCGGAACGATAGCGGCGGCAACGTCCGCGTGACGATGAAACGCGAACGCGCGCGGACAACGCGCTGCGTGAACTATTCGCGCCTGGCCGCGCGAGGGCCCACCTCGCCTATCCCACCATCGACCTTGCGCGTGAGCTTCGGCCGCTCAGGCAGCGCATCGGCACGCGCGAGCGAGCACATTGTCGATCCCGCTCAGGCACGGAAAGCGCATATCGAGACGCACCTGCAGGAATGAGGGCTGGTTGGCATGGCGCCAGAGCCGCACGATTCTCGATGACAAGCGATGTTCACGTGCTTATCCTGTCTCACGGTCTCCGTGTCGACCAGACCGACATGCGCCACACGAGCGCAGCCAACCACAGACGAATCGGGGCCCACCATGAACAAGCGCGCAGCATTCAAGATTCCTCCCTGCATTCCCTTGCACACGCAGTTGCCGGTACTACGTGAACAGGTCGTCAAGCTCGCGAACTCGTCATTACAGGAATACGACATCTTCATGCCCGGCCCGGGCACGGCGCCCGAGCTCGCAAAATTCGACAAGGCATACGAGCACATCAGAGTGCAGACGGAGCAGGCATTCCGTTACCACCGCGATCAGGACCGGGAACTCGTCTGCGCGCTGGCCCACACTCCGGTGCCCAATGCCTATGCCATCTCCTGCGGGACGTTCGACGCAGTGGTCGTGAGCACGGGCCTCATCGAGTCACTGCATGAGTACATATTGAATGCACAGAACGCCATCTTCAACATGATGCCGCACGAAGACCTGGCCACCGACAACTTCCGCGACGCGTTCAAGGCTGCTTTCAAAGGCCACGTGCAGGACGTCTTGACGGCACTGAACCGCATTCTCTACCAGACCGCCATGAATTATCTCCTGGGGCACGAATTCGGCCACCTCGCACGCGGGCATCTAATCAAGGGACTGTCGAGCAGCCGGTCCGCCGTCGAGGAGGAAAGCGTTCACGGCATCCGGCTGATGTCGTCCGATACAGCGGGCCGGACAGGCGGGAGCAAACTGGACCAGGCAATGGAAATCGATGCGGACGTACAAGGCTGCCGATGGGCAACACACCAACTCGCCACCATGCGCCCGGTTGATCCCGCCAACCAGTCCCATTTCCAGGAGGTATTTTCCTGGATCCAGTCGGACCTTGCCCGGCTCAACTTCATCTTCGCCTTCTGTGCCCAAATCGCCTATGTCGCGCTCGGCGCCAGATACATCACGACCGAACGTTTGCTATCCGATGCAACGCATCCGCCAACCGGACTGAGAGCGCTTGTGGCAACAGATACCCAGTTGCTTGCAGCGCTTTCTCATGATCCCGGGCAAAACGAAAAAATTCAGCATTACGTCCAGGAGGCACGTCGGATCGTGGCAGTCTCTGCACTCGCCACCGTACTGCTCAGTCGCGCGGATGATGACGCGCGAGCCGAGACCCAAGCCAAGGCCATCCTGAAATCGAGCACCCGGGCCACGGCTAAAAAAGCCATGAACGTCCTGGGCCTCGAAGCGCCGACCCCGCAACGACGTCGGGAGATGGACATCTACCTAGGCGAACTGTCTCTGATTATCGAGCGCGCCTTGCCCGCCTTGAAAAACACCGCTCGCTGGGAAATGAGCAGAACGGTGCCGTGGACTACGATCGGGATCAAGACCGCGCGGCAGGCAGCCCCCTCGGCACGATAGTCTGGGCAAGAACGACAAAACGGCCGGCACCGCTCGCGCGATGCCGGCCGTTTCATCCAGCCAGTCGATCCTGGCCGCCCGCGGGCGGCCCGTCCACCATCAGAACTTGTGGCGAATCCCGACCACCGCCAGTTCCTGCGTGTCGGTGCCCGAGTTCACGCCGTAGCTGCCGATCGAGGCCTTGGCGTCCACCAGCGCGCCGCCCGAGCCCAGCGTCTTGCCGCTGGCCTTCTGGTAGCCGGCCAGCGCGTACAGGTCGGTGCGCTTGGACAGCGAGTACACCGCGCCGATGTTGACCTGGTTGTAGTGCGCCGAAGCCGGGCCCGTCAGCGAGGTGTAGCTGTAGCCGACGCCCGTGTTCAGGGCCGGCGTGAAGCGGTAGTTGAAGAAGCCCGAGCCGCTGTTGAACTTGGCCGTCGAGCGGAACGTCGACAGCGAGTCGCCCGCGTATTGCGTATTCGAGTAGGCCAGGCCGAAGGTGGCCGCGCCCAGCACGTACTGCGCACCGGCGCGCACGATCTGGATCGACTTGGCGCTGGCGAAGCCCGAGTTCACCACGGTGTTGAACAGCGTGTCCGAGGTGCTGGTCCAGGTGCGCGAGGTCGCGCCGGTGGCCACGGTGTTGCCGCCGTTCGCGGAGAAGAAGCCGGCGCCCAGCGACAACGGGCCGTTCGCGTAGGACGCGCCGAAGCTGTAGGTCTGGCCGTTGCCGGTCTGGCCGGCCACGCCGCCCAGCGCGTACAGCGCCTCGAACTGCAGGCCGGCGATCAGCGGGCTCGTGTACTTGACCGAGTTGCTGACGCGCAGGCTGTTGTCGTAGTTGTCGAGGTCGCCCGGCGTGGCGAAGGTGCCGCCGAACGGGCCGTCTTCGGTCAGGCCCTGCACCAGGTCGACGATCGGGTCGTATTGGCGGCCGAGCGTGACGGTACCCCAGGTCTTGCTCGACAGGCCGACGATCGACTTGCGGCCGAATTCGCGGCCGCCCTGGCCCAGCGCGCCGGTGCCGACGTTGAAGCCGTTCTCGAGCTGGAAGATCGCCGCGAGACCGCCGCCGAGATCCTCGGTGCCACGCAGGCCCCAGCGGCTGCCCGACATGTTGCCGCTGTTGAATTTCACCAGGGTCGACTGGTTCGCGCCGTTGGCGCCCTGGGCGTTGTGCACGTAGGCGATACCGGCGTCCACGATGCCGTATAGCGTGACCGTGCTCTGGGCGTGAGCGACGCCCGTGGCAAGCGATGCGATGGCAGGTAGCGCGAGGAGAGAAATACGCTTCATCCGAGTTCTCTATCTGTTATTGATTGGAAGAGCCCGAACGTTATCGAAATCAATAAGCAGGCGAAACCAAGGAATTCTTTTAAGAATATGAAAACAACACTTCAGTTTCCGGCTTATTGACGCGTTGACACGGGCATCGCCGTTATGGAAGCAGTTGCAGACGCAAGCATCGTGATCGCGTCGTTTCGGCTGGCCGCGCGCCGCTTCCGATACGCGGCTTGACAGCCTCGCGCGAACCTTCGTGCAGCCCGCTCACGCGCGCTTTTGCCGTCAGTTATTTCTGTCTTGACAGAAATAACTGACGGACCGTACATTACGCCGCATGGAACTGACACCGCTCTCCGAACGATTCATCCTCCACTGGGGCGAGATGGGCTCCCGCTGGGGCGTCAATCGCACCGTCGCGCAGATACATGCCCTGCTCTACCTGCACGGCAAGCCGCTCGCCGCCGACGAGATCGCCGCCGCGCTGAACGTGGCGCGCTCCAACGTCAGCAACAGCCTGAAGGAGTTGCAGTCGTGGCGGCTGGCGCGCGTGGTGCACGTGATGGGCGACCGCCGCGACCATTTCGAGACCTCCACCGATATCTGGGAACTGTTCAAGCTGATCGTCGAAGGCCGGCGCCAGCGCGAACTCGACCCGACCCTGACGGTGCTGCGCGAGACGCTCGACAGCCCCGAGCTGGCCGGCGAGAGCCAGGAAACCGAGCAGCGGATCCGCGATACGCTGCAGTTCCTCGAGACGCTGACCACCTGGTCCGACGAAATGCTGCGCATGAAGCCGGAAACGCTGATGAAGACGCTCGGCATCGGCGCGAAGATCAGCCAGGTGGTGCGGCGCAAGCCGGCGAAGTGAATCCGCGCGGGTGGCGACACCCGCTTTTTTGGTCCTTGAATTTCTGTTTCTACAGAAACAACAGTAAGGAGAAGCGACATGAACACCGTCATCGTCCTGGCCGCCCAGTTCCTCCTGCCGATGCCGATCGGTTATGCGATCGCCCTGTACTTGCGCGCGGTCACGCGCCGCCTGCTGGTGGACATGTGCGGCACCGAGGAGCGCGCCGATTTCTGGACCCGCATCGTGATGGTGATGCTGGTGCTCGGCCCGCTGACGCTGAGCCTCGCCTTCGGCCGCAATCCCGCGCAATGCTCGGCGAGCGAGCTGGTCTGCCTGGTCGGCGCGCTGCGCACGACGCTGGCCACCTCGCTGTTCGGCGCGATGCTGCCGTTGATGGCGATCGCGCTGCGGATCTCGCGGCAGATTCCGCGCGACGCGGATCCGTCCGCGCCGGGCCGTCTTGCCGCCACGCCGGCCGCCGCGGAACGCCCGGCCGCCTCGGCATGAAGATCCGGGCGGGGGCGCCATCGCCCTGCCCGGCACTCGCCGGCGCGAAGCCAAGCAGCGGGAGCGACCCGGCCTTCATCGCGCTGCCGGCCGAGTACTTCCCGATGATCCTCGAGCCGGTCTGAACGCTTGCCGCGCACGATAGCGCCGATGCGCGGCGACCTCTACTCTCCCGCCAGCCGGCGCAGCGCGCGGCCGTTCGACGAAGCGACGGACGCGCCGCCGCGCCGGATCCGCACCGCCTCGGCCTGCGTCGACACGCAAGGCGCCGAACCCGGTAGCGGCCGCCCCGCGCTCTCGCGCGCGGCCAGCACCGAGACCGCGCCGATCGCCGCCGCGCCGATCAGGTAATAGGCCGGCATCATCAGGTTGCCGCTGCGCTCGACCAGCCAGGCGGTGACCAGCGGCGTGGTGCCGCCGAACAGCGAGACCGAGACGTTGAAGCCGATCGCCAGCGCGCTGTAGCGGACCCGGGTCGGGAACAAGGCCGGCAGCGCGGACGGCATCACGCCGCAGAAGCAGGACAGCAGCACGCCGAGCAGCATCATGCCGGCGAAGATCAACCCGCCCCGACCGGTCTGCAACAGCAGCAGCGCGGGGATCGCGAACACCATCAGGCCGATGCAGCCGGCCAGCATCACCGGGCGCCGCCCGACGCGATCGGACAGCCAGCCGGCGGCGAGCGTGAGCGGCATCATCAGCACCATCACCAGCAGCACGATCACCAGGCCGCGCGTCTCGTCGAGATGCAGCGTGGCCGACAGGTAGTTCGGCAGGTAGGCCAGCGCCATGTAGTCGGTCACGTTGAAGATCAGCACCAGCCCGACGCAGACCAGCAGCGCGCGCCATTGCCCGGCCAGCAGCGCGGCGATCGACTGGCGCGGCCGCGCGCGCTCGAGCCGCTCGCGATGCTCGGCCTCCTTGCGGAAGGCCGGCGTCTCCTCCAGCCGGGTGCGGATGTAGAGGCCGATCAGTCCGAGCGGGCCGGCCACGAAGAAGGGCACGCGCCAGCCCCAGTCGAGCATCTGCGCGGGGCTCAGCAGCGAGGTCAGGGCCGTGACGGTGCCCGCACCGAGCAGGTAGCCGGCCAGCGTGCCGAACTCGAGGAAGCTGCCCATGAAGCCGCGATGGCGGTCGGCCGCGAACTCGGCGATGAAGGTGGCCGCGCCGCCGTATTCGCCGCCCGTCGAGAAGCCCTGCACCAGCCGCGCCACCAGCAGCAGCACCGGCGCGAGGATGCCGATCGAGGCATAGGAGGGAATCAGGCCGATCGCGAAGGTGCCGCAGGCCATCATGATCATGGTGGCGGCCAGCACGCGCTGGCGGCCCAGCCGGTCGCCCAGCGGGCCGAACACCATGCCGCCGATCGGCCGCACCAGGAAGGCGGCCGCGAAGGTGCCGAAGGTGGCCAGCAATTGCGCCGAGCCGCTGGTCGAGGGAAAGAACACATGGCCCAGCGTCACCGCGATATAGCTGTAGACGCCGAAGTCGAACCACTCCATCGCGTTGCCGAGCGCCATCGCGCCCACCGCGCGGCGCAGCAGCGCGCGATCGACCACGGTCACCTCGTCGCCGGCGAAGGCGGCCTCGCGCGGCGGCGCGGCGCGTTTCGCGGCGCCGCCGGATCGGGAACGCGGCGCGCTGCCCGGCGCGGCCGGGTGCCGGGCTGGGGTCTTGCCTGAAGCTCTGCGGGTCGAGTGGCTCAAAGGCACGCTCCTGGATGAGTGGCGATGGGCAGCCGCGACGCGGCATGCTGTCTCGTCGTGCGAGCGCGCCGGCCCCGCCGCGATAAAGTCCGTGGACTTCAGCGCGCGCGGCCATCGCGGTCGCCATCGCCTGTTATCGGATACGGCGTCGTGATCGGTCCGAGTGTGCGCGACATCGCCTGCGTCATCCTGCCCTGATGCGTCCGCCAGCCGACCGGAAACGACAGTGTTCATGCCCTTGTCGGGCCCGTCGTCGGACGCCGCCGGGGCGCCGTGTCGAACCGGTCCGATCCGTGTCGGGAATAGGCAAGCGCCCGTCGAATTTCCTTGATCGCGGCCCCGCTTTTATCGCAATGATTCGGGGGTGACGCCGCCGTGAAAAACGGCCGCGAGCGCGGCCCGCGACGCCCGGCAAGTGCCTGCCGGAACACGGCGGCCACCGCCCTCGCGCCGCTCTCCGGCATCGCGGCTGGCCGGCGCGAGCCGGCCGCCGGGCAGGCGTCGTCATGTACGGCCCAACCTCTGGCATCGGCCCGCGCCGATGTTGCTCCCATGTCCGCATCCACGCCGCGCCATTTCGGTTTCCTGACCCTGCCCTCGTTCTCGATGATCGCCTTCTCGAGCGCGATCGAGGCCCTGCGCATGGCCAACTACGTCGATCGCAGCGAGCATTACCGCTGGACCGTCTACTCGGTCGACGGCGAGGCGGTGGCCGCCAGCAACGGCATGGTCGCGCGGCCCACCCACCGGCTCGATCTCGACGCGCCGCTGCCCGACCTGATGATCGTCTGCGGCGGCACCCAGGTGCGCGAGGCGGTGGACGCGCCGGTGATCCACGCGCTGCGCGAGCTGGCGCGGCGCGGCATGCCGCTCGGCGGGATCTGCACCGGCGCCTACGCGTTGATGGCCGCCGGCCTGCTGGACGGCTATCGCGGCACCGTGCACTGGGAGAACCTCTCGGCCCTGCATGCCGAATTCCCGGCGGTGTCGATCGTCGACGAGCTGTTCGTGATCGACCGCGACCGCGTGACCTGCACCGGCGGCACCGCGCCGCTCGACCTGATGATCGGCATCGTCGCCGCCGAGCGCGGCCAGGAGCTCGCCACCCGCGTGTCCGAGCAGTTCGTGCTGCAGCGCATCCGCGGCGCCAGCGATCCGCAGCCGATCCCGGTCGACGCGCGGGTCGGCTTCTCGCGCGGCGAGCTGGTGGAGGCGGTGCGGCTGATGGAGGCCAATATCGAGGAGCCGCTGCCGCTGGCCGACCTGGCGCGGCTGATCGCGCTGTCCGAGCGGCAGATGCAGCGCATGTTCAAGCACTACCTGAGCACCTCGCCCACTCACTACTACCTGTCGGTGCGCCTCAAGCACGCGCGCGAGATCCTGCGCAACAGCGACGTGTCGATCGCGCAGGTCACCTCGCTGTCGGGCTTCCGCTCGGCCTGCCATTTCAGCAAGGCCTATCGCGCCCAGTTCGGCCATGCGCCGAGCCAGGAGCGACGCGCGCCGAAGACGGGCACCGCGAAACGCGCGCGGCAAGCCGCCGGCACGCGCGCCGACGAGGGCGGCGAACTCGAGGAGGCGGCCGTCGCCGGCATGCCGCACGCCTGAAGCACGCCTGAAGTTCACCCGAGCCGGCATCTCCCTACATCGATCACAGTTCCGGGAAAATCGCATCGCGGCGCAGCAACTGTGCTGCTTTTCCGGCACGTCACCTGTGGCCGCCAGGGCGAGCCCGGCGCTTCTATCCTGCCTGTCGATGCCGTGCCGCACCGCTCGCGGTGCACGGCCAGCCGACCCAGGAGACGACCATGCCGACCGCCGAGAGCGACGCGCTTGCCGCGTCGAGTGCGCTGCCCGCCGACGAACACCGCTGGCGCGAGATGCCGGCGGCGCCCCGCGGCGGCGGCGATGGCTCGCCCGCCACACCCGGCGATCCGGCCGGCGCCTGCGCCGGCATCGTGATCGGCCACTGGCTGGACCGGCGCATCGGCTGGCGCGAGCTGATCGCGCCGGTCTCGCCGCGCCACTACACCATCAGCCTGCTGCTCGGGCCGGCCACCATCGACTGCTACAAGGACGGCCGCCTGCTCGAACGCGGCACGGGCGGCCCCGGCGGCCTGCAACTGACCGCGCCGGGCGAGCACGTGCAATGCCGCTTCCGCGGCGCGAACGAGGCGCTGCACATGTTCGTGCCGGCCGCGCTGGTGGATGCCGAATACGATGCGCTGGACGGCTCGGGCGCGACGCCGCGCCTGGAGGATCCGGGCTTTCGCGTCGACCCGGTGCTGATGCCGCTGGCGCGCCGGCTGGCCGCCTGCGCGCAGGAGGACGCGCGCCAGCGCGACGGCGTGGTGGCCGGCATCCTCCATCACGTGCTGACGCGCTACGCGCACGAGCCGCGCCGCTCGCGCCAGGGGCTGGCCGCGCCGAAGCTGCGCCGCGTGATCGACTATGTCGACGCGAACTTCGCCGAGCCGATCACGCTGCACGACATCGCTCGGCACGCCGGCCTGAGCCGCATGCATTTCGCCGCGCAGTTCCGGCTCGCCACCGGGCTCACGCCGCACGCTTACCTGATGCGGCGCCGGGTCGAGCAGGCCAAGGCGCTGCTGCGCCGGGGGCTGCCGATCGTCGAGGTGGCGCTGGCCAGCGGCTTTGCGGGGCAGGCGCATTTCACCACCGTGTTTCGCGAGGCGACAGGGCTCACGCCGCGGCGCTGGCGGCTGCAATCGGCCGATTGAGATCGGCCTGGCGAGCGCCGCGAGCATCGCGCCGCCCGGCAGGCATCACCGGCCCGGAAAACAAACAGCCCGCCGCGCGTCACGCGCGGCGGGCTGCGTTCTTCAGCGATCGATGTTCGACGTTCGACCAGCGACGCTCAATCGAGCTTGTACGACCCCGCGCCGGTGCCAGCCAGGCCGCCGCCGTCGACGATCAGGTATTCGCTGCGGATCGGCTTGCTCGCGAAGAAGTCCTGCAGGATCTCCAGCGTGCCGGCCGCGTAGCGATGCTGCGCCGACAAGGAGCTGCCCGAGATATGCGGCGTCATCCCCTCGTTCGGCATGCGACGCCACGGATGATCGACCGGCGCCGGCTGCGGATACCAGACATCGCCGGCATAACCCGCCAGCTTGCCCGACTGCAGCGCGCGCACCACGGCGTCGCGATCGCAGAGCTTGCCGCGCGCGGTGTTGATCAGGTAGGCGCCGCGCTTGACCAGCTCGAACATGCGATCGTCGAACATGTGCTCGGTCGAGGGATAGAGCGGGCTCTGCAGGTTGATCACGTCGCAGACCTTCACCAGCGACTGCGGCGTCTCGTGATAGGTCAGGCCCAGCTCGCGCTCGGTCTCGGCCGGCAGGCGATGCGGATCGTAGTAGTGCAGCCCGACGTCGAAGGGCTTGAGGCGCCGCAGCACGGCCAGGCCGATGCGGCCCGCCGCGATGGTGCCGAACTGCATGCCCTCGAGATCGTAGCTGCGGCTCACGCAGTCGGCGATGTTCCAGCCGCCGTTGGCCGCGTACTGGTGCGAGGGCAGGTAGTTGCGCACCAGCGAGAGCGTCATCATCACCACGTGCTCGGCCACGCTGATGCTGTTCGAGAAAGTCACCTCGGCCACCGTCACGCCGTGCCCGGCGGCGGCCTTCAGGTCGACGTGGTCCGAGCCGATGCCGGCCGTCACCGCGAGCTTGAGCTTGCTGGCCCGCGCGATGCGCTCGGGCGTCAGGTAGGCCGGCCAGAACGGCTGCGAGATGACGATATCGGCATCAGGCAGGTGGCGGTCGAAGGTGGAATCGGCGCCGTCCTTGTCGCTGGTCACGATCAGCTCGTGGCCCTGGCTCTCCAGCCAGGCGCGCAGGCCCAGTTCGCCCGACACGCAGCCGAGCAGCTCGCCCGGGCGGAAACCGAGCTCGCCGCTCGGCGAGGGCACCGTCTGACCGTTCGGGTAGCGCTCGATCCTCGGGATGTCGTCGCGTGCGTATTTCGGCGGGTAGCCGGTGACGGGATCGGGATAAAGCACGCAAAGTACCTTGGCCATCAGAATCTCTCCTGGTTGTGGATCCGTTGCAGTCGTCATCTGCAAGGTGCAACCAGTCTGCCAAGATCGATGCCGCGAAAATTCCGGATTCGCACGGCGGGGATTACGGCGCGCCGACCGCCGTGCGTTCGCCGAACGATCGTGGAGAGATCGCCGGGAAACAGCCGTCGAACGCGCCGCGCGAGGCGGGCACGGCGCGTCATGCGCGATGCCCGCCCCGCCGCCCGGCTTCAGGCCAGCATGCCGCCCGAAGCCTCGATGCGCTGCGCGTTGACCCAGCGGTTGTCGTCCGCCAGCAGCGAGGCGATCAAGGGGCCGATGTCGCCCGGCTGGCCGACGCGGCCCAGCGCGGTGAATTCGGCGATGCGGCGATTCAGCTCCGGGTTGTCGCGCACCATGCCGCCGCTGAAGTCGGTGGCGATCGCGCCGGGCGCGACGGTATTGACCGCGATGCCGCGCGCGCCGAGTTCACGCGCGAGATAACGCGTCAGCACCTCCACCGCGCCCTTCATCGAGGCATAGGCGCTGCTGCCGGGGAACGAGAAGCGCGTCAGGCCCGAAGACACGTTGACGATGCGCCCGCCGTCGTTGATCAGCGGCAGCAGCTTCTGGGTCAGGAAGAACACGCCCTTGAAATGCACCTGGTAGAGCGCATCGAGATCGGCCTCGGTCACTTCCGCGAACGGCGCGTGATGCGAGGTGCCGGCATTGTTGACCAGATAGTCGAAGCGGCTCGCGCCGAGCTGCGCGAGCGCCTCGCCGAGCTTGCCGACGAAGGCGTCGAAGCCGGCGGTGTTGCCGGTATCGAGCTGCAGCGCGATCGCGCGGCGGCCTTCGGCGGCCACCTGCGCGACCACCTGCTCGGCCTCGGCCGAATTGGAATGCCAGGTGAAGATCGAATCGACGCCGCGGCGCGCGAGATTGACGACGGTATCGCGGCCGAGGCCGCGGCTGCCGCCGGTGACGATGGCGATCTTGCCGATCTGGCTGGCGACGGGGGAAGTTTGCGTGGACATGGAACACCTCGTTCAGGGAACACGGAACGCATCGTACGGCCGCGCCCCCCGCGCGGTGAATGACGGATCTCGACAATTTCTTGCCTGATCCTGCCCGGCCGCGCACGACGCCGCCGGCTTGCCGTTATGCTGGCAGCCGATGCCATCCCCTGGCTCCCGAGGATCCGACATGACCCTGAATGCCCTGCTCGACGCGGTCCGGCACCATATCGACGACCAGCCCCCCGCTAACGTCTATCGCACGGCGAACGCCGGCCTGCTGATCACGCGCGCCACCCAGGATCGCCCGCAGAGCCGCCTGCTGATGCGCCCGGCGCTGTGCATCTCGCTGCAGGGCGCCAAGCAGACCACCTTCGGCGCGCGCGACTACCTCTATCGCGCCGGCGAGGCGCTGGTGGTCAGCATGACGATGCCGGCGATCGGCCGGATCGTGCAGGGCACCGAGGAAAAGCCGGCGATCGCGCTGATCGTCGAGCTCGACATGGCGGAGATGAGCGCGGTGCTGGAGAGCTTCGAGGCGCCGCCGGCCGCGCGCGAGAGCGCCGGGCCCGGCGTGTTCGTCGAGCGGCTGCGCCCCGAGATGATCGACTGCATGCTGCGCGCGATGCGCCTGCTCGACACGCCGCACGCGATCGGCGTGCTCTATCCCGGCATCATGCGCGAGCTCTGCTACTGGCTGCTGACCGGGCCGAACGGCGGCGAGATCGTCGGCATGCTGCTCGGCAACGGCCATGCCGAGCGCGTGGTGCGCGCGATCCACGCGCTGCGCGATCGCTACAACGTGCCGATCCGCATCGAGGAACTGGCGCAACTCGCGCGCATGAGCCCGTCGGCCTTCCATCGGCAGTTCAAGGCGCTGACCTCGATGACGCCGCTGCAATTCCAGAAGCAGTTGCGCTTGCTGGAGGCGCGGCGGCTGATCGCGCATGAAGTGGTCAAGGTCGAGGAAGCGGCGTTCAAGGTGGGGTATGAAAGCGCCTCGCAGTTTAGCCGCGAGTATTCGCGCATGTTCGGCATCTCGCCCAAGCGCGACGCGGGCGCGCTGGCCGCGGCGCTGCGCGAGGGGCGGGTGCTGGAGACCAGCGAGGCTTAGGGGCGGCGCCGTTGCTTTCCAGGGCACCACGCCTTAGCATCCGTGCTCGTTCGTGGCCGGCAGTCCGGCCTTTCCGCGAGGCTGTCCGATGTTGAATCTCTACAAGATCGCGCTGGGTCCGATGTTGCTGGCGCAGGCCCGCTGGTACTGTCAGGTTGTTGAGTCGATGGCTTGTATAGTAGGGCATGAAGAAATGCATCGTTACCGTTCAGCCCCAATTCGAATCGCCGATTTCATTCAAGGGCCACCGCTTTCCGCCGGGGTGATCGGCTACGCGGTGTGGCTGTACTACCGATTTCCGTTGAGCCTGCGCATGGTCGAGGAAATGCGGGCTGCCCGCGGTATCGAGCTCACGTACGAAACCGTGCGGTGCTGGGCCACGAAGTTCGGCGTGGCGATCGCGAAGCGAATCCGCTCAACGGCCCCAGCCCGTGGCGACAAATGGCACCTCGACGAGATGGTGGTGACGATCCGCGGCGTGAAGCACTGGCTCTGGCGTGCCGTGGATCAGAACGGTACGGTGCTCGACGTCCTGGTTCAGCGTCGGCGCGACGCAGCAGCTGCCAAGCGGCTGATGCGCAAGCTGCTCAAGCGCCACGGCCACCCGCGCGTGATGGTGACGGACAAACTGTGCAGCTATGCTGCGGCGACACCGCGCTGGGTCTACGCGTCGAGCACCGGCAGCACAAGGGGCTGAACAACCGGGCGGAGAATTCGCACCAGCCGACTCGGGTGCGAGAAAAGGTGATGCGGCGGTTCAAATCAGCACGCCAGCTGCAGCGATTTGCCTCGGTCCACGCCCAAGTTTCGAACTTGTTCATGGGCTACCGTTACCACCGCGATGCGCAACAGAAACGAGCGGCCCGGGCCCAGGCGATGACGGCCTAGGAAAGAGTTTCATGCGCTCGCTTGGCGGCGTAAGCCATTCGAGGCTGCGTTCCGCCGCCTTCGTTCGTCCGCTCACCGAACAACCTGACAATACCGCTCACGGAGCTCTAGCGCACGTATCTCGTTCCTATGCATTAGAACGGACCGATTGATGATGGGCTCGCCAAACCGATAATCCCGGAACACGCTCCACTTAATAATCGTATGCGCGCAATATGTAGCAGACCGGAAGTTTTGATGGCCAAGACCTGTGCCTTGTCGCCCGCCGACGGCTGGCAGGAACCACGAGGTCCTGGACCGAACGAAGAGCCATCTTGATCTGCAAACAGCACCCCGTGGGGTTGAAATTCAACGAGCACGGATTTTTCCTCTGCGGCTCCAGCTATGGTCATCGGTGCCAGCAGGACTATAAACGCGCAGATATATCTCAACATGGAAACCATCCTAAATATGGGCACAAGCCCATTGAGAGCGAGTTATGTAGATGTCGCCGCTTTGCATACTTTAAGTTTTACCATTCTATTGACGACGATGGACTGATATTCAGGCCAGCCAGGTAGTGACTGGAGGTATGAATTTTCATCATACACCTCAAGGTACGCTTTCCCAGGCGGGAGCTTGTTTACTGCGGAACGAAGGGAGTCCTCAAGCTTTGCGTGATAAACCACATGGGTTCTAGGAAAGGACTCGGAAAAATTGGAAGGAAGTACCATAGGGTCGGGCGGTGTCGCGGGAAAATTCATTCCTGCGTCGTAATAGTTTGATCCCCATTTGGTTGTTATGTCGTTACCCACGCCCTCGATTTGAATTGCTTCTGCTACAACGGGCCAGTTTGCCGTGACAAGTCGATAGAGCCCACTATCGGTGTTCGAGGCATCCGCGGAATATGGGCTAAGTCGACTCACGACTTTGTCTGCCTCGGCGGCGTAAAACTGCTTTGTTGGGTCAAAGCTGTTGCCCGCTGCGTTCCGTAAAAAATCAGCGGTTCCGCCGGGATTACAGTACGCGTAGGCGATAAATATCCCAGCGCACGATTGATTTGGGATAAATGTGGCGTCTGTTTCCCCTCCCATAAGTCCCCCAGCGATAGATACACGCTGCTTGACAATCCAATCGTAGGTTACTTCCGGCTCGCTAATTTGCTTGAGCGCAGAATAGATGCCGCTCATTATCATCGCTTCCGCGGGCAACGCCGGGTTTATGTAGGTTTTCAGGAATAGATGGCCAGAAATGTCGTCTGGGTTGAACGGAATGGAAACATTCGATGGAAGCACGTTGCCCGTTGCCAGACGAAGCGCCCCTATAACGGCGTCGGAATCTGAGGTGACATAGCTCCCGGCGCCTAGAATTTTTGCGGCCGGATTGCCCACGCCTACGACCTTGATGTTGTCGGGCTTAACTCCCGCAATTGCGGTGACCTTCTGGTAAACGGAATTGGAATAGAGCACACCCTGCGAATGGGAAACAATTAACACTCTCTTGCCATCTTTCAGGATGGCGTCACTGACCTGCGCCACCTGCGTTTGCACATTCGCATCCGCATACGCGGTAGTCGTTGATACATCTCCGGCAATCCGTCCTGCATTTGCGGCGTTTACCTCATTGACTGCCTGCTGCGCTTGCGAGAACAGTGAGGGATCCATGCCGGTCGATAGTCCGATTATCGCTCGCGTCAATATGGTCCAGTTTAAATTGGCGTTTTCCGAGAGCTTCTGCTTATATACACGAGTCAAATCGTCAACGATGCCGCCGGTCTTATTCTGCAGGTTCGCGTAATCGATGGGGACTTCGTTAAAACTGGTGCCGATTTTTGATTTAAGAACGTTTCTGGCTGCAACCATGTCATCTAATGCATTGAGTATGCCATTGCTGAAAAATATCAGATATGGGGACTGGCATTTGTTCGCATCATCTGCTTTTGTCTCGCCGGCAAAGGAGAGGCAAAGGAAGAGGGCTGCCAGAGAGGCAATTATTCGCATGGATTTCCTTTTGGCTCGTACATTACGCGACCTGCCTGGAGGTCGACCGCTTTCCAATAAGCCCTGAATCGTGCCTCGGTGTCAATGCTCATGGCGGTAATGATTTTAATTTCATCCACGCGATTTGTGCCAATGAGCTGCATAATGCAAGTTACTCTTTTATTTATGTCGTCGGCTGCTTGAGTGGCCGCTTCTCGTGTCGAGCCATATTCTATAAGATTTTGTTGGGCGGCTGCGTAATTGATAAATGCCGATCTTATTTTTTCGTCTTTATATTTTCCATCAATGTATTCCAAGATGTCATCTCGCACATGGTATTTGTTGGTTACCTCCCCGCGCAAGCTTTCACTCGGTTGACCGTTTCCGCCCTCTTCATTTGATATTCCGGAACGTGACTCTGACAACGTGAAGCTATTGGCGCTGCCAGTTGGTGTCATTTGTGCACCATTCGATCGATTGGTTTGTGCCGTCGTCACGCTACTTTTCTCGCCGGATGCATCGGTGCCACGAATTAGTCCGACGGTAACGGCAACAACGGTTAAGCACGCAACCGTCCCCCAAATCCATCTGGTCCGCTTCATGATTCCCCCGTTGTTAGATCATCAAACTTACTAGCCTTCTTGAAAGTTTCAAGAACTTTCTTAACTGTAATATTTATTAGTTTCGGAGGCTAATGTTTTGTGATAGCTAAAATTCCGCCTCGCGTTACAAATTTCGACATTAGTCTCTTCGACGTTTCACCGAGCGTCGTCGCTCACGACGAGTGAGTCGAAATAGATCTCGATCGGCTGGCGGAGGCCCCGTCCGCGATAACGACCGCTCCTTGAGCTTGACGCCGCCCGCGACGATCATTGCGGCCCGCTGCTGGCCAGCGCAATAGCCTTTGGCGGAGCTGCCGCAGGGCTGTGGTGGACGGTGCCCGGAGCGCCCCTCCTCGCTGGGGCTCAGCGCGGGTGGCACTGATCAGCGTGTCATTCCTCTGGCCAGCGGCTCCTGGACTTCGCGCGGTATTGTCAGGTTGTTCGGTGAGCGGACGAACGAAGGCGGCGGGACGGCAGGCGCGCAAGACATCATGCCTCGATGGCCTCGATGCCGGCCCGCGGCACGGCATTCGGAATCGGCGTCTCAAAGCTCGCGCACGTCCGCGATCGGCGTGCTGCCGAACTGCTCGCCGAGCGCGTAGTCGAGCAGCTTGCGCGCCGCGTCCTCGGGCGTGCTCAGCGCGCCGCTGGCCTTCAGTTGCGTGAAGCGTTCGAGCTGCGGGAAACGTTCCGCCTCGGTGGCGCGGATGCTCGCCTGCATGTCGGTATCGACCACGCCCGGCGCCACGCTGGCGATGCGCAGCGGCCCGTTCGCGTCGAGCGCGACCGCGCGCGCATGATGGTCGAGCGCGGCCTTGGTCGCGCAATAGACGCTCCAGCCCGCGTAGGCGTTGCGCGCCGCGCCGCTGGACACATGCAGGATACGGCGTTCGAGCGAGCCGCTGCCGAGCTTGGCCACCGCGGCCGCGAACATCAGCGGCGCCGTCACGTTCAGCGCCACCGCCTGCGCGATCGACTCGGGCGACTGCGTGGCCAGCGGCCCGATCGGCTCGACCATGCCCGCGTTGTTGATCAGCAGCACGCTGCGCGCGCCCTCGGCGAAGCGTTCGAGCGCGCCGCCGGCCAGCCAGGCGGCGATCGCCGCGGGGTCCGACAGGTCGAGCGCGAGTTCGGCGAGGCGATCGGCGCCGAACTGCGTGGCCAGCGAGGGATGCGCGCGGCGCGAGATGCCGAGCACGGCCACCTCGCGTTGCAGCAGTTGCGCGGCGAGCGCGGCGCCCAGGCCGCGCGTGTGGCCCGTGACGATGGCGCGGATCGGCTGCGAGAAGGAGACGGTCATGATCGAGATCCCGGTTGGCGTCGTGATGGAAAGCGCGCCGCGCGCATCGCTGCGCGGCGGCGCGAGCAGGCCGCTATCGTAACGAGCCGGGCAGGCGGGAGCAACGATGCCCGGCGCGGCTCAGGCCAGCGCCGCCGCGTTGTCGGCATGCAGCGCCACGGCCGCCGCCTCGATCTCGCGCAGTTGTGCCGGATCCTCGATGCGCGACAGGAATTCGCCGATCGGCCCGAGCGAGGCGATGCCGGCCGCCTCGACGGCCGCGTGCAGCACGCGGATCGGCGAATAGGCGTCGCGCGCGTCCTCGAGCGCGATGAAGCGCTCGCGTAGCGCGGCGGCGCGCGCGTCATCGCCGTCGAGCAGCGCCAGGCGAATCGCGTTCGACAGCGCCGGCGCCACGCAGCAGGAACCCGAGGTGAAGGCACGCAGCCCGAAGCCGCGGAAATGGTCGATCACCGGCCGCTCGCCGATCCCGCTGATGATGCGCTCCGCGCCCAGGCGCTCGACCAGCGCGGCCAGCACCGCATCGCGGCGCGGGTCCTCGCGCACGATCGCGTACTTGACGGCGCATACGGCGCCGTCCTTCACCAGCGCGGCGAGATCGTCCTCGGCGAGATACCCCTCGTCCTTCACATAGGCGATCAACGGCCGGCCGTAACGCTCGGCGAGCTTGCGCAGGCCGGTGGCGACGCCGGCCGGCGTGGACGGGAAGCGCAGTGGCAGCACCATCGCGGTCGGGAAACCGCGCTCGGCCAGCAGGGCGAGCTGTTCGCGCGCCTTGCCGAAATCGGGGCCGACCGAGGGAATCAGCCATTCGCCGGCCTTCAACTGCGCGGCCAGCGCATCGACCACGGTGCCGAGCTCGGCCACCCCGAGGTTGTAGAAATTCGCGTTGCCGCCATACATGTAGGTGCTGATGCCGCCGCGTTTCAGGTGCGCCAGCAGTGCGCCGTTGGCGGCCGCGTCCTGGCTGCCGTCGGCGCGGCGCGCGAGCGGCGGCACCGCGATCACGGAGCCGCGCAGGTCCTCGACGCTCACGGGGGTGGTTTTCATCGATCGGCCTCAACATGTAAAATTGATTTACAACTTTAGCGGACCAAACGGCTGGCTGGCAACATGACCGAGGGTAATCACCGAGCCCGCGCCGGCCACGCCCGAATCGCGCCCGGCGGCCGCCGATCCAGGCAGCCAAAGGCTTGTGCGGCGCCACTACCGGCATCGCCGACGCCGTCCACTCATTGCCAGTGGTTCCGCGATTGGTAAAATCGTCACCCGACTTGTTAGCCTCCCAGGACTCGATGGATTCGATGGACGACCTCGCGAGCGCCGGCGCGCTCGAACGCACCCGGCTGTCCGACACCGTGTACGCGGCCCTGCTCGACGGCATCGTCGGCGGCAACTACGCGGTGGGCGACCGCCTGCCGCCGGAGAACCGCCTGGCGCAGCATTTCTCGGTGTCGCGCCCGGTGGTGCGCGAGGCGCTGCGGCGGCTGCAGAGCGACGGCATCATCGTCTCGCGCCAGGGTTCGGGCACCTATGTGCAGCGCAGCCCGGCTCGACAGGTCACGGCGCTGGCCACCAGCCGCAAGCTGCGCGACGTGCTGCAGGGCTTCGAGGTACGGCTCTCGCTGGAGGAGCTGGCCGCCCGGCTGGCCGCGCGCCATCGCAAGGAACGCGACCTGCTGGAGATGGAGCGCGCCAGCGAGGCCCTGCGCCTGGCCTTCGCCAGCCCGGTGTCGCGCGAGGCCGAGATGGAGGCCGACTTCGCCTTCCATCGCGCGATCGTGGTGGCGAGCGGCAACCAGTTGCTGCTCGACCTGCTCGACAGCGTGGCCGAGCGGCTCAAGGCCGGCATGCACATGACGCTGTCGCTGACCAGCGAGGCTTCGGAACAGCGCCGCGCGCGCGTGCTCGACGAGCATGACCGCGTGCTCAAGGCGATCCGCGTGGGCGACCCCGACAGCGCGGCGATCGCGATGCGCTACCACGTCGACCAGGCGCGCAACCGGCTGCTCGACCGCCAGTTGGATCGCTGAACGCGGCGGCATCGCGCGCGCGGCGAGCGCCGCTGGATCGCAGCCTTCCGCCCGCGCCCTGCCCCTCGACGCGAACCCGTATCAAGTTGTCACTTTGTTTGACATGTCCGGCGAGCGAATGCTACCTTGCCGCGATCCAGTAGCCGGTGCCTTGCCCCAGCCGGGCGGCCGGCCTCGCAGCGTTCGCCGTCACCCCGCCGTCGCCCCCTCGTCCATCGAAGCGACCCGCTCCGCGGCCCCGGCTCCCCGCCCGGGCCCGCGCCCCGTGTCCGGCCACGACTCGCACGCAATCCGCATCACGGCGCCGGCGCGGCGCGAAGCCTGATCCGTTCCGCGCGGCACCGCCACCGACCCACCTTGCCGCATCGCAGGAGACAGACGGAATGGACCACGAAATCACCGGAAACATGTTGCTGGGCGCCGCTTCGGTGCGCGGCACGCAGGGCACGCTGCGCGCCTTCGCGCCGGCCAGCGGCCAGGAGCTCGAGCCGGAGTTCGGCGCGGGCGGCGCGGAGGATGTCGATCGCGCCTGCCGGCTCGCCGCCGAGGCCTTCGACCCTTATCGCCAGGCCGCGCTCGACACGCGCGCCGCGCTGCTGGAAGGGATCGCCACGCGTATCGAGGCGCTGGGCGCGACGCTGATCGAGCGCCTGCACCAGGAAACCGCGTTGCCCGTGGCGCGCCTGGAAGGCGAACGCGCGCGCACCTGCGGCCAGTTGCGCCTGTTCGCGAAGCTGGTGCGCGACGGCCGCTGGAACGACGCCACGCTCGACTCGGCGCAGCCCGAACGCAAGCCGCTGCCGCGCTCGGACCTGCGCGCGCGCAAGATCCCGATCGGCCCGGTAGCCGTGTTCGGCGCCAGCAACTTCCCGCTGGCCTTCTCGGTGGCGGGCGGCGACACCGCCTCGGCGCTGGCCGCCGGCTGCCCGGTGGTGGTCAAGGCGCACGAGGCGCACCTGGGCGGCTCGGAACTGGTGGGCCGCGCGATCCAGCAGACGGTGGCCGAGCTGGGCCTGCCCGAAGGCACCTTCTCGCTGGTGATCGGCAAGGGCAACACGGTGGGCGAGGCGCTGGTCGGGCATCCGGCCATCAAGTCGGTGGGCTTCACCGGCTCGCGGCGCGGCGGCCTCGCGCTGTCGGCGATCGCCGCGGCGCGCGCCGAGCCGATCCCCGTGCATGCCGAGATGAGCAGCATCAACCCGGTGGTCCTGATGCCGGCCGCGTTGAAGGCGCGCGCCACGCAGATCGCGCAGGGCTTCGTCGATTCGCTGACGCTCGGCGCCGGCCAGTTCTGCACCAATCCCGGCCTGGTGCTGGCGATCTCGGGCCCCGACCTCGATACCTTCGTGGCCGACGCGGCCGCCGCGCTCGCCACGCGCCAGGCACAAGCCATGCTGTCGGCCGGCATCGCCGCCACCTATCGGCGCCAGATCGGCGAGCGCGCCGAGCAGACCGGCGTCGCCCAGGTGGCCGACGGCATCGCCTCGGACAATGCCTGCAGCGCGCTGCCGGTGCTGTTCCGCACCACCGCGGCCGAATTCGTGGTCAACCACGGGCTGGCCGACGAAATCTTCGGGCCGGCCTCGATCGTGGTGTCGTGCCGCGACGAGGCAGAGCTGCTGCGCGTGCTGGAGGGCGTCGAGGGCCAGTTGACGGCCACCCTGCAGCTCGATGCGGCCGACTACCCGGCCGCGCGGCGCCTGCTGCCGGTGCTGGAGCGCAAGGTGGGCCGCATCCTCGCCAACGGCTACCCGACCGGCGTCGAGGTCTGTCATGCGATGGTGCATGGCGGCCCGTTCCCGGCCACCTCGGATTCGCGCACCACCTCGGTGGGCACCATGGCGATCGACCGCTTCCTGCGCCCGGTCTGCTACCAGGACCTGCCGGCCGAGCTGCTGCCCGAGGCGCTGCGGGACGACAATCCGCTCGATCTCTGGCGCCTGCGCGACGGCGAATTCGTCAAGGGCTGAGTCAGCCGCCGATCCGGATCGCGGCAGCATGCCGGCCAAGCGCTTCACGCGCGCCGGCCGGCACAAACGAAAAGGGCCGACGCATCGCGCGTCGGCCCTTGTTGCTTCTCGGCCCGCAGACGGCCCGGAAACGGGCCGGAAACGGGCCGCTCGATCAGCTTGCCAGGTCCGGCGGCAGCTTGCCGCCGTTGGCCGCCAGCGCCTGCATCAGTTGCTTGTGCAGCCAGATGTTCATGCTGGCCGAATCGTTGGTGTCGCCGTCGTACTTCAGCTCCTGCGCGAGCTGCTTGCGATGCTCGAGGCTGCTGTCGACGCCGAGCGCCTTCATGGTGTCGACGATCGACACGCGCCAGTTCAGCGTCTGGCCGCTCTCGCTGACCAGCTGGTCCATCACGGCGGCCACGTCGACGTCCGACAGCGGCGGCGTGGCCGGCGCGGCAGCCTGGGCCGCGGCCGGATCCGGTTGCGGCGTTTCGGCGGGCGGTGCCTGGTCCGGCTTGGCCTTGCCGAACAGCTTGTTCACGATATCGCCAAAGATGCTCATGGTCGGCACTCCATTCGGTTGGTGAAATTCGGTTCGTGACAAAGGAATGCACGCGCACGGCTTGCGATGCGCATGCCGGCGCCATGTTACCCGGATTGCCCCGGCGCGATTGTCAAAAGTGGTAAGCGCGACAGGCTCCGGATCGCGCGTTCAGAAGTGGATCCGGCAGGATTCAGGCGCCACGGTGAACCATGAAATCGTTGCCACGGCCACGTAGACGAGCACAAGGCCGATGAAGCTCGGATAGGGGCGGAAACGGATCGGCACCTGGCGGCGCGCCAGCGCCACCACGCCCACCCACAGCGCCAGGCCGGCCAGCGTGAGGAGCCAGTTGCCGAGCGCCTGGCCACCGCCGATGATCGTGAACAGCAAGGTCCAGCCGAGCGCCAGCCCCAGGTCGCGACACTGGGCCGTGAAGAAGCCGAAACCGCCCGCCATCAGCAAGGCGATGGCGAGCAGCAGCAACCAGGCGCTCTGGAACAGCAGATGGGCGGGCCGGCGCGGCGCGGGCGCGGCGGCAACGACGCCGGGCTCGGCAGGCGTGGCAGGCGTGGATTCAGGTTCGGTCGGCGTATTCATCGGCTCCTGGATCGGCGGTGGGCAACAGGCGCATCATAGCGCCGCGCGCGCGTGGCCGTGACCGGGGCCGATGACGACGCCGCTCGAACGTTCAGGCGCTCATTGCGACTGCGTGCACGGCGCCGGCGCCGAGGCATTGAGCGGCGCGGCGCTGGCCTGCTTCACCGCCTGCGCCGCGATCTGCTGCAGGCGCGCGGCCAGCGTGGCCGGCACGCCGAGCTGCTGAGCCGCCGTCTCGTTGCCGCCGAAACGCGTCACGTCGGTGCCGGTCACTTGCGCGAACAGCACCAGGCCGGCCAGGTAGGCGCCGTCGACGTCGGGATGCAGGTAATCGGGCGAGCTGATCTGCGGATCGTTGACGGCATTGATGCCGTACCAGAGCAGCGGCAGGCTCGACGAGGCAAAGGGGTTGGGATTGGCCACGCCCTGGTTCCAGGCGAGCCGCCAGGCTTCGCCCACCGGCGCGACGCCGGCGATCGCGCCGTCCGTCGAGGCGGCGTTGTAATAGGCATCGTGGTTGGCATCGCTGAGCGCGCCGAGCGCCGACTGGTACTGCGTGGCGAAGCCTGCCGCGCCGGTGTTGCCGGCCAGCGCCTGCGCGAGGTCCGCGCGCGCCCAGGGTTCGTAGAGATAGACGTTCGCATGCGGCGCCGCGCCGTGGACCGCGCGCTCGATGGTCTGCACGCTCGCGCAGAAATCCTTCGGATTACTGACGCTGCTGCCGGTCAGCGCGGTCGGCAGCGGCTTGGTGCTCAGCTCCTGCAGCACCACCGCGTTCCAGCCCGGCTGCGCGATCACGCCCGAGGCCGCCGCGAAATTCTTCGACAGGCTGGTCTGCGAGATCGCCTCGATATGCACGTCGTAGCGCAGCCCGGCCTCCGCCGCGAGTTGCGCGAAGATGGCGGGAATCCCGCCCCAGGGGCCCGGCTCGAGCTCGGCGCGCGCGCCGGTCTGGCCGTAGTTCTCGTCGACCACCAGGGTGGAGGCGCTGGTCGAACCGGCCGCACCGCCCGAATGATAGGGGCGCACCGGCGTGTAGCGGCCGTGCGTGAGGCTGTCGCCGACGAACAGGATGTGCTGCACGCCGGCACTCGCCGCCGACGACGACGCGCTCGAGGAAGACGAAGAGGACGAGGCCGTGGAAGACTGGTTCACGGCCGGCGCCGAGCCGCCGCCGTCGCCGCCCCCGCATCCCGCCAACGCGAACACGGCACCGCATGCGCCAGCCAGGGCGGCTGCGCGCGGGAAAATACGCTTGTCGATCACCACTGCTCCTCCGATCGGGCGATCGGCCGATTGCGCGTCGCCCTGTTGTCTCGACGATTCCGCGCCTTGCCGAACCGCCACGATACGAAGGCGCGCATCGCAGGCGATGCCGCGCCGATCCTCGCCGAGCGGCTCGCCCGATCGTTGCGCGCGCACCGACGAAGCGGTCGATGCACGTGCCGAACGCGGCTGCCGTCGGTCATCTGGCGCAGCCTACGGACGTGGGTTCACAGCGTCCAATATGATTTGGCGCGCCTGTCCATATCGGCGCGATATGCGAAACGCGGCACGCGGCGCGGGCCGCGCCGCTGCTCGCGACAAGCTTTCAGTTCGATTCGCGGCGCCGGCCGCGGCCGCGCGCCGGCAGGGTTTCCCCGAGCGAGCGCCGAGGCGACGACGACGATGGGCGGCGAGCGGTGGCAGCCCGGCGGCTCAGCGCGAGCCCAGCTCGGCGAGCAGCCAGTCGCGAAACGCGACCAGCACCGAATGCTGGCCGACCCGCGGCGGATAGACCAGGAAGTAGGCACGCGAACTCGGCACCGGATCGAAGGGGCTGACCAGGCGGCCGTCACGCAGTTCCTCGTCCACCAGCATGCGCGGCACCAGGGCGATGCCGATCCCGGCCACCACGGCCTGGATCAGGTGCGAGGTCAGCTCGAAGCTGGGGCCGGGCCGCGGCGCGTCGTGAGGCAGCCCGTTGGCCTCGCACCAGACACGCCAGGCGTCGGGGAAGCTGCGCACGCGCAGCAGGCTCATGCCGGCCAGCGCCCGCGCATCGGGCGCGGGGCGGCGCCGGCCGGGGGCGCCGCGTCGCTTCCAGGCGGCCGGCAGCACCGAGGGATGGCCGACCAGCACCAGTTCCTCGTCATAGAGCCGGTGCGCCACCACTTCGGGCCAGCGCCCGTCGCCAACGGCGATCGCCGCGTCGATCTCCATCGCCGAGAAATCGACGGCGTCGATGCGCGAATGCAGGTCGAGCTGCAAGGCGGGATGCGCGAGATAGAAGCGATGCAGGCGCGGCATCAGCCACTTGGCGCCGAAGGTCGGCAGCGTGGCCAGCCGCAATTGCGTGGCGGGCGCCTGGGAGGCCAGCACGCGCAGCGTGGCGTCGCGGATGCGCGCCAGCGCGCCGCCGATCTCGGCCATGTAGGCGCGCCCGGCATCGCTGGGCCTGATGCGCTTGCCCTCGCGCACGAACAGTTCGACCTCCAGCATCGCCTCCAGCGCCTGCACCTGCCGGCTCACCGCGCTTTGCGTCAGCGACAGTTCCTCGGCCGCGCGCGTGAAGCTTTCATGCCGCGCCGAGGCCTCGAAGGCCAGCAGCAGCGACATCGAGGGCGTCAGTTTCCGATAATTCATTCATAAATCTCATGATCAACCCGAGGAAGATACGTTTGCGGGCGGCGCCGGTCGATCCGACAATCCACCGGTGGCGGTCCGCCCGGAATCGTGAAGGACGCGCCGAATCGAGCCCAAAACCCTTTTTCCCCGCCCGCCACGATGACCATTGCCCGGCTCCCCGTCGACGAATCCCTGCCTTCGGCCATCGATCGATTCTTGCATGAATTGCGGGCCGCCGGCTTCGAGGGCGAGATCGACCGCCGCCATGCCACGCGCACGGTGCTGGCCACCGACAACTCGATCTACCAGCGCCAGCCCGCCGCCGCGCTGTTCCCGCGCCACGCCGCCGACGTGGCGCGCCTGGCGGCCCTGCTCGGCGAGGCACGCTTTCGCGGGGTTCATGTGGCGCCGCGCGGCGGCGGCACGGGCACCAACGGGCAGTCGCTGACCGACGGCATCGTGGTCGACCTGTCGCGGCACATGAACCGGATCCTCGCGATCGATCCGGTGGCGCGCACCGCGCGCGTCGAGGCCGGCGTGGTCAAGGACCAGCTCAATGCCGAGCTGCAGCGCCACGGCCTGTTCTTCGCGCCCGAGCTGTCGACCTCGAACCGCGCCACCATCGGCGGCATGGTCAGCACCGACGCCAGCGGCCAGGGCAGCTGCACCTACGGCAAGACGCGCGACCACGTGCTCGCGCTGGAGACCGTGTTGATCGGCGGCGAGCGGCTCGCCAGCGCCCCCGTCGACGAGGCCGCGCTCGCGAGCCTGTGCGCGCGCGGCGACGGCATCGGCCGCGTGCATCGCGTGGCCAGCGGGATCCACCGGCGCGAGGCGCAACGGATCCGCGAGCAGTTTCCGGTGCTGAACCGCTGCCTGACCGGCTACGACCTCGCGCACCTGCGCGACGAACAGGGACGCTTCGATCTCAACAGCGTGCTGTGCGGCTCGGAAGGCACGCTCGGTTTCGTGGTGGAGGCCACGCTGAACGTGCTGCCGATCCCCAGGCACGGCATGCTGGTCAATATCCGCTATCGCGGCTTCATGGATGCGCTGCGCGATGCGCGCGCCCTGCTCGCGCATCGCCCGCTGTCGATCGAGACCGTCGATTCGACCGTGCTGCGGCTGGCGCGCGAGGACATCGTCTGGCAGGGCGTGGCCGAGTTCTTCCCCGACGATGCCGCGGTCGAGGGCGGCGCGCAGGGCATCAACCTGGTCGAGTTCAGCGGCGACGACGCGGACCAGGTTCGCGCGCGCGTCGCCGCCTTCGTGGCGCGGCTGGAGCAGGAAGCGAGCCCCGCGCGCCTGGGCCTGACGATCGCCGACGGCGATGCCGCCGTGAAGCGCGTCTACGCGATGCGCAAGCGCGCGGTGGGCCTGCTCGGCAACGTGCAGGGCGAGTCGCGGCCGCAGCCCTTCGTCGAGGACACGGCCGTGCCGCCCGAGCACCTGGCCGACTACATCGCCGAGTTCCGCGCCCTGCTCGATGCCCGCGGCCTGCGCTACGGCATGTTCGGCCATGTCGATGCGGGCGTGCTGCACGTGCGGCCGGCGCTGGACCTGCGCGACCCGGCGCAGGCCGCGCTGATCCGGCCGATCTCGGACGCGGTGGCCGCGCTGACGCGCCGCTACGGCGGGCTGCTGTGGGGCGAGCACGGCAAGGGCCTGCGCTCCGAATACGTGCCCGACTATTTCGGCCCGCTCTACCCGGCCCTGCAGGAACTGAAGGCGGCCTTCGATCCGCACAACCAGCTGAACCCCGGCAAGATCGCGACCCCGGCCGCCGACGGCGCGCAACTGCTGCGCATCGACGCCGTGCCGCTGCGCGGCGAGCTCGACCGGCGCATCGACGAACGCGTCTGGCAGGCCAATGCCGACGCGCTCCACTGCAACGGCAACGGCGCCTGCTACAACTTCGATCCCGACGACGCGATGTGCCCGTCCTGGAAGGCTACGCGCGAGCGGATCCACTCGCCCAAGGGGCGTGCCTCGCTGATGCGCGAATGGCTGCGCCTGCAAGGCGAGGCCGGCACCGACCTCACCGCCGAGCCGGTGGCGGCGCCCTTGCCGGCGCGCGCGCTGAACAGCCTGCGCAAGCGGCGCGGCGAGGCCGATTTCTCGCACCAGGTGCACGAGGCGATGGCCGGCTGCCTGGCCTGCAAGTCCTGCGCGGGGCAATGCCCGGTCAAGGTCGGCGTGCCCGAATTCCGCTCGCGCTTCCTGGCCCACTATCACACGCGCTACCTGCGTCCGCTGCGCGACCACCTGATCGGCTCGCTGGAGTTCACGCTGCCGCGCCTGGCCGCCGTGCCGGGCGCGCGCCGCGTCTACAACGCGCTGCTGGACACGGCGCCGG